>CAJFKV010000062.1 GCA_904387055.1 Candidatus Heteroruminococcus faecigallinarum
TGACTCTTTCTCCATAGAAAGAGTCACCCTGGGGGTGCGGGGCGCGGAGCGGCCCCGCCGTAACCCCGGGAGGTGTGGAGGGCGGAGCGCCTCCACATATATCGGCAGGCGGGCCGAAGGCCCGCACGGGAGCGGCGGCGAAGCCGCCACCCCTGCCCGCGCGAGCTTCACAGAAGGTGGAGACCCGGCAGGCGCCGGCCTGGAAAAAAGAAAAGGGTCTGGAGCGCGTTTGGCTCCAGACCCTTTTGTGGTGGCTCCCCAAGTTGGACTCGAACCAACGACCCTGCGATTAACAGTCGCATGCTCTACCGACTGAGCTATTGGGGAATATGAACCGGCCCATCCCCGGGATGGGAACAGGCCGGGATTGTGGTGACCCCTACGGGATTCGAACCCATGTTAACGGCGTGAGAGGCCGCTGTCTTAACCACTTGACCAAGGGGCCGCAGGAACAGAATGGATTATAGCATATCCGGACGGCCCCTGTCAATAGGAAGAATCCGCCTTATTCTGGGCGGAGGGGGTAGTAGGGACAGCGGGTGTGAAGGCACTGGGCATTTTCCCGGGAGAAGGAGCAGACCACCCGCTTGGGCAGGGACATCTGTACCGAGAGATGGCCGGCGGCAAAGGGGACCGCTTCCAGCACGGCGGTGAAGGAATTCCGTTTGCAGCACCGGGGCCCGCCCAGCCCACCGATGGCCGCCAGGGCCTGCCCGGTCATCTGGTTGGCCAGCCGCCAGGGCTCCTCGGAGAGGGGAGTGGCCCCGGTGGCGATGCTGACAAACATCCCCGCGCTGACCGCGGCGCCGCAGCATCCCCACAGCCCGCAGCTGCCGCCGGGGACCTGGCGGCCCCGCGCCGCCATCTCGGCCAGGGCGGCCGGCAGATCCAGCTGCCCGCCGCTGTTGTGATAGGCGGTGAGGAGGGCGGCTCCCACCAGGATGTGGTGCTCCGGCCCGTGCATGTACAGATAGGGGGCTTCCATCAGCTGGGTCATGATCCGGATGGGATCGGTCAAGGGGGAGGAGAGGCAGTAGTCCAGGATGGTCTGGACGCCCTTTTCCTCGTGGCATTGGTCGCAGACATAATGACCGTCGACACAGCTGGCGTAGGCGGCGGCCGGTTTGTGGCAGAACACACACCGGAGCTCCCGGGCGGTTTCGGTGTATACCAGCGGCTTGCCGCACACCAGGCAGGCGCCTTCTCCTCGGATCACAGCTATTCCATCCTTCCGCTTGCAGATTCTTCCCCCAGGGGGCGGTTTCTATCATAGCAGACTTTATCCGGAAAGGCAATCGCCGCCGGGCGGCCCTTCCCGCCCCTTGACAAACCGCCCCAAACCTTTTACTATGGATGAGGGCGTAAGCCTACGCTAACAAAGAGATTTTTGGAGAGAGAAGAAGGAACGCGCAGGCGGCTGCCGGCGCTTTTTGGGGAGGAAACCATATGACATTGGATCAAATGACGGTGGGACAAACGGCGGTGATTACGGTGGTCGGGGGCCAAGGGGCCCTGCGCCGCCATCTGCTGGATATGGGGCTGACCCCCCGCACCACCGTTTCGGTCACCAAGATTGCCCCGCTGGGAGACCCCATCGAGCTTCATCTGCGGGGGTACCAGCTGTCGATCCGCAAGGAGGATGCCTCCAGCATCCAGGTGGAGCTGAAGGAGGGGAAATAGACCATGGGATACCTTTTTGCACTGGCCGGCAATCAGAACTGCGGCAAGACGACCCTTTTTAATCAGTTGACCGGCAGCAACCAGCATGTGGGCAACTTTCCCGGGGTAACGGTGGAAAAGAAGGAGGGCACCATTCAGCTGGACGGCCCCCGCCGCCGCTGGGGACGAGGGGAAGAGGACAAGAGCCAGGATGGCGCCACGCTGGTGGATCTGCCCGGCATCTATTCCCTTTCCCCCTATACGGCGGAGGAGGTGGTAACCCGGGACTTCCTGGTCAAGCAGCATCCGGACGCCATCATCAACATCATCGACGCTACCAACATCGAGCGGAACCTGTACCTGACCCTCCAGCTGATCGAGCTGGGCATCCCCATGGTGCTGGCCCTCAACATGATGGACGAGGTGCGGGCCAGCGGCAGCTCCATCGACGTGGCCGCCCTCTCCAAGGAGCTGGGGATCCCGGCGGTGCCTATCTCCGCCTCCAAAGGGGAAGGGGTGGCCGACCTGGCCCGGGAGGCCATGCGGGTGGCCTCCACCCGGCAGAAGCCCAGCCGGCTGGATTTCTGTACCGGGCCGGTCCACCGCGCCATCCACGCCACCGCCCATGTGATCGAGAACCACACCAGCGGAACCGGCTTCCCGGCGCGGTTTGCCGCCTCCAAGATTCTGGAGGGGGACGAGCCGCTGGAGCGGTCCCTGGGGCTGGACCAGGCGGACCTGGACATCATCGGCCACGTGGTGGAGGAGATGGAACGGGAAACCGGCACCGACCGGGAGGCCGCCCTGGCCGACATGCGGTACAGCTACATCGAGGGCCTGTGCAGCAAGGTGGTGACCAAGAGGGGCGTGTCCCGGGACCGGCAGCGGAGCGAGCGGATCGACGGGATCCTCACCCACCGGATCTTTGCCATTCCGGTCTTCCTGCTTATTATGTTTGCCATCTTCGGCCTCACCTTCGGCTGGCCTGGGTCCTGGTTCAGCGACCTGTTCTCCGCCGGGGTGGACTGGGTTACCGCCCAGGTGGACGCCTGGCTCACCCAGGCCCAGGTAAGCGGCTGGATGCATTCCCTGGTGATCGACGGGGTCTTTGCCGGGGTGGGGAGCGTCCTCTCCTTCCTTCCGGTCATCATGCTCCTGTTTTTCTTCCTCTCCCTGCTGGAGGACAGCGGCTATATGGCCCGGGTGGCCTTCGTCATGGACAAGCTGCTGCGGCGAATCGGCCTGTCGGGGCGGTCCTTTGTCCCCATGCTGATGGGCTTTGGGTGCAGCGTGCCGGCCATCATGGCCACCCGCACCCTGGCCTCCCGCCGGGACCGGGTGATGACCATCCTCCTGGTGCCCTTTATGTCCTGCAGCGCCAAGCTGCCCATCTACGCCGTTTTCTGCGCCGCCTTCTTTCCCGACCACGCGGCGGTGGTGATGATCTGCCTCTATGTGCTGGGGATGGTCACCGGCGTTCTGGCGGCGCTGGTGCTGAAGAACAGCCTCTTCCGGGGCAACCCGGTGCCCTTTGTCATGGAGCTGCCCAACTACCGGATGCCCTCTCTCAAGTCGGTGCTGCTCCTCATGTGGGAGAAGGCCAAGGATTTCCTCCAGCGGGCCTTTACCATCATCTTTCTGGCCTCGCTGGTGGTGTGGTTCCTCCAGAGCTTTGACCCCCGGTTCAACCTGGTGAGCGACAGTTCCACCAGCCTGCTGGCGGCGCTGGGCGGCCTGGTGGCGCCCATCTTCGCCCCCCTGGGCTTTGGGGATTGGCGGCTGTCCACCGCCCTCATCACCGGCCTCACCGCCAAGGAGACGGTGGTGAGCACCCTGGCGGTGCTGATGGGAGCGGGTACCGATCAAAATGCCCTGCTCCCCTTGCTGCATACGGTTTTTACCCCCCTCACGGCGGTTTCCTTCCTGACCTTCACCCTGCTGTACATGCCCTGCGTCGCCTCCTTCGCCGCCATCCGGCGGGAGCTGGGGAGCACGGGCAAAGCGGTGACGGCCATGGCCTGCCAGACCGGCGTGGCCTGGGTGGTGGCGTTTGTGGTCTACCACCTGGGGGCGATGATCCTGGGGGTGGCGCTGTGACAGGGGTCCTGATTGGGGCGGCGCTGGCCGCCTGGGCCCTGTGGGCCATACGGCAGACAAAACGCAAGGGCTGCGGCGGCGGATGCGCCGGGTGTGCTCACGGGGATCGCTGCCGACGGTCTTCCCGGTAATGGAAAAAGAAAGCAGGGCCGGGGCCTTCCCTGTGGGGAAAGGCTCCGGCCCTGCTGTGCTATTCTTCCGGCGTCGGGGGAGGGGGCGGGGCCTGCAAGGCCCGGCGGAGGACCTTCCGCTCCAGGGACATGGTCCGCAGCCACTGGACGGCGCAGGCGGTGGACAGGCCGGTGAGGACGACCCCCGCGGCGGCGGTGACCACCAGGGGAACCGCCAGCAGCAGGTGGCGGCGGTCCGCCTTGGGAAAGGGAACAGGCATGAACAAGACCTCCTTTTGGAAAGTGGTGGGGATTTGTCTTCCATGATACCCGATTTTCCTGGCAAAGTCCACAAGAATGAAGGGAAAAAGCAGGTCTTTTCTCCAAATTTTTTTGCCGAAACCCTTGCAATTTCCCTTGGGCTATGCTATTATATTTGAGCATGACTGCGACGATATGCGATGATGCGGGAGGTGGCCGCCCTCGAGGCGGGGAATTTCCGCGGAGTATGTCCGATTTAAAACCGGGCGGCTTGAATACTGTTCGACAGCGCTGCGGTTCCCCATGGCGGGAACGACGGGCGGATGGTTACTCTGGATCTGCGGCTTTTGCAGATTTCCGGGGAAAGACACCGGGTAATTGTGCGCTTGGAGGTACGATTAACCGGTTTTTTTCATGGCCATCCGCGGAACACCCGGCAGGGTGTTCCGCAGGCGGGAGAAGGATTTGAGACGTCGCCAAAAATGTTTAGGAGGCGATGAGATGGCAGTCAAGGAGAAGATCAGAATCAGACTGAAGGGTTATGACCACCAGCTGGTGGACGCTTCGGCGGAGAGAATTGTGGAGACGGCCAAGCGCACTGGCGCTCGGGTATCCGGCCCCATTCCCCTGCCCACCGAGAAGGAGGTCATCACCATTCTGCGGGCTGTTCACAAGTACAAGGATTCCCGTGAGCAGTTCGAAATGAGAACCCACAAGAGACTCATTGACATCCTGCGGCCGTCCAACAAGACGGTGGACGCGCTGAAGGGCCTTGAGCTCCCTGCTGGTGTGGAGATCGAGATCAAGCTGTAAACGGCTTGGAAGATGGAAACACCGGGTCATGTTGGCACAAGCTGCCAACCAATAACCATAAGGAGGAAAAACAGTATGCAAAAGTGCATCATCGGCAAAAAGATTGGTATGACCCAGCTTTTTGACGACAAAGGAAACGTCATCCCTGTAACCGTCATTGAGGCGGGCCCCTGTGTTGTGGTGCAGAAGAAGACAATCGAAAACGACGGATACGAATCCGTGCAGATCGGTTTTGGCGACACCACCGACAAGCACCTGAACAAGCCCCTCAAGGGCCATTTTGCCAAGGCGGACGTGGCCTGCAAGCGGATTCTCCGGGAGTTCCGCCTGGCGGACATCAGCGCCGTCAACGTGGGCGACATCCTGAAGGCTGACGTTTTCGCCGCCGGGGACAAGATCGATGTCTGCGGCACCTCCAAGGGTCATGGCTACGCCGGCGTTATCAAGCGTTACGGCGCCCACTCCCTGAAGGATACCCACGGTACCGGCCCTGTTCACCGCCATGCCGGTTCCAACGGCGCCACCTCCACCCCCTCCAAGGTCATCAAGGGCAAGCGCCTGCCTGGCCATTACGGTGTGGAGCGGGTTACCGTCCAGAACCTGGAGATCGCCAAGATCGATGCGGAGAACAACCTGATCGCTGTGAAGGGCGCTGTGCCCGGCCCCAAGGGCGGCATCGTCACCATCACCGACAGTGTCAAGGCGTAAGGAAGGAGGAATCACAGATGCCAAAGGTTACCGTTTATGATATGACCGGCAAAGAGATGGGCACCAGAGATCTGGCCGAGGCCGTCTTCGGAATCGAGCCCAACCAGGCTGTCCTCCATGCTGCCGTGAAGAATTACCTGGCCAACCAGCGCCAGGGCACCCAGTCCACCCTGACCCGCAGCGAGGTGAGCGGCGGCGGCCGCAAGCCCTGGAAGCAGAAGGGCACCGGCCACGCCCGGCAGGGTTCCACCCGGGCTCCTCAGTGGACCCACGGTGGCATCGCCCTGGGACCCAAGCCCCGGGATTACAGCTACACCATCAACAAGAAGGTCCGCCAGCTGGCCATCAAGTCCGCTTTGTCCTCCAAGGTTGCGGATAACGAGCTGGTCGTTGTGGACAAGATTACCCTGGACAGCTACAAGACCAAGGATGTGGTCAAGATGCTGGCTGCTCTGGGCGCCGAGAAGAAGGCCCTCATCGTTCTGCCCGAGGTGGACGAGAAGGTGATCAAGAGCGCGGCCAATATCCCCGGCGTGAAGACCGCTGTGGTGGGCTCCCTGAGCACCTACGACATCCTCAACTGCAACAAGTTCATCGTCGCCGCCGGCGCGGTTGACAAGCTCGAGGAGGTGTACGCGTAATGAAACTCGCACAGGATATCATCATCCGCCCCGTCATCACCGAGGCCAGCATGGCCGGCCTTGCCCAGAAGAAGTACACCTTCGCCGTGGCGGTGGATGCCGGTAAGATCGAGATTGCCAAGGCTGTGGAGACCATGTTCCCCGGCACCAAGGTTGCCAAGGTGAACACCCTGCATGTGCGGGGCCGCAGCAAGAGAATGGGCCGGTACGTAGGGACTACCCCCGCATGGAAAAAGGCCATCGTCACCCTGAAGGCCGACTCCAAGGGCATCGAGTTCTTCGAGTCCATGATGTAAGGCGCGACAGGCGCCAGGTATGGGGATTCTCACAAGCCCCGCTAAGACTGATGAGGAGAGTGAAACCGAATGGCTATCAAGACCTATAAACCGACAACCGCCGGCCGTCGGACGATGACTGTCACCGATTACTCCGGCCTGTCGAAGGTTGCTCCCGAGAAGAGCCTGCTCGAGCCGCTCAGCAAGCATTCCGGCCGCAACAGCTACGGCAGAATCACCGTCCGCCACAGAGGGGGCGGCAACCGCAGAAAGTATCGTGTAATCGATTTCAAGCGGGATAAGAACGACATTCCCGCCACCGTGCTCACCCTGGAGTACGACCCCAACCGTTCCGCCCACATCGCCCTGGTCCAGTATGAGGACGGGGAGAAGCGGTACATTCTGGCCCCCAACGGCCTGAAGGTGGGCGACACCGTGGTGTCCGGCCCCAGCGCGGACATCAAGCCCGGCAACTCCCTGCCCCTGGTCAACATTCCGGTTGGTACCTTTATCCACAACGTGGAGCTGTACCCCGGCAAGGGCGCCCAGCTGGCCCGCGCTGCCGGCATCATCGCCCAGCTGATGGCCAAGGAGAACGGCTACGCCCTGATCCGCCTGCCCTCCGGCGAGCTGCGCAACGTCCCTCAGGAGTGCAAGGCCACCATCGGCCAGGTGGGCAACATCGACCACGAGAATGTGTCCATCGGTAAGGCTGGCCGCCGCCGTCACATGGGCTGGCGTCCCACCGTCCGCGGCTCGGTCATGAACCCCTGCGATCACCCCCACGGCGGTGGTGAGGGCAAGAGCCCCATCGGCCATCCCGGCCCGGTTACTCCTTGGGGTAAGCCCGCCCTGGGTTACAAGACCAGAAGCAAGCACAACCGCTCCGACAAGTTCATTGTCAAGCGCAGAGGCACCAAGTAGGGAGGCGTAACAATGGGTAGAAGTATTAAAAAGGGACCTTTTGTACAGCCTAAGCTGCTGGCCCGGGTCCGCGAAATGAATCAGAACGACGAGAAGAAGGTCCTCAAGACCTGGAGCCGCTCGTCGACGATCTTCCCCGATTTTGTGGGGCACACCTTCGCCGTCCACGACGGCCGCAAGCATGTCCCCGTCTATATCACCGAGGACATGGTAGGCCACAAGCTGGGTGAATTCGCTCCCACGCGGACCTTCCGTGGTCACGCCGGTGCGAAGAAGACCAAGTAAGAAGGGGCGAAAGGAGGAAAACACATGGAAGCAAGGGCTTATTTGAGACACGCCCGCATCTCGCCCCGCAAGGTGCAGATTGTTCTGGACCTGATCCGGAACAAGCCTGTGGACGTGGCGATGGCGATTTTGAAGAACACTCCCAAGGCTGCCTGCGAGCCTCTGGAGAAGCTGCTGAAGTCGGCGGCTGCCAACGCGGAGAACAACCACAACATGGATAAGAACAACCTCTATGTTGCAGAATGCTTCGTGACCCCCGGTCCTACACTGAAGAGAATCCGCCCCCGCGCCCAGGGCAGAGCGTTCCACGTGCTGAAGAGAACGTCTCACGTCACCATGGTTCTGCGGGAAAAGGAATAAGCTGAAAGGGAGGTAAACTCATGGGCCAAAAAGTAAATCCCCACGGTCTTCGCGTGGGCGTCATCAAGGATTGGGATTCCCGCTGGTTTGCCAAGGACAACGCTTTCGGCGACATCCTGGTGGAGGATTACAATCTGCGCAAGTTCCTCAAGAAGACTCTGTACGATGCAGGCGTTCCCAAGATTGAGATCGAGCGGGACGCCACCAAGGTGAGAATCCACATCCACTGCGCCCGCCCCGGCATTGTGATCGGCAAGGGCGGCGCCGAGATTGAGAAGCTCCGTCAGCGCTGCGAGGAGATGATCAACAAGGGCAAGGAGAACAAGGTCAACGTCTTTGTCAATGTTGTGGAGGTCAAGCAGCCCGACAAGAACGCCCAGCTGGTGGCCGAGAACATCGCTGCCCAGCTGGAGGGCCGTGTGTCCTTCCGCCGCGCCATGAAGCAGGCCATCGGCCGCGCCATGAAGCTGGGGGCCAAGGGCATCAAGACCTGCTGCTCCGGCCGTCTGGGCGGCGCGGAGATCGCCCGCACCGAGCATTATCACGAGGGAACCATCCCCCTGCAGACCCTGAGAGCCGACATTGACTACGGCTTTGCCGAGGCCAAGACCACCTACGGGCGCATCGGCGTCAAGGTGTGGATCTACGCCGGCGAGGTTCTGGCGGATGTGAAGAAGCCCCGCAAGGAAGGCAAGGAAGGAGGCAACAACTAATGCTTCTGCCCAAGAGAGTAAAATACCGCAGAGTGCATCGCGGCCGCCTCACCGGCAAGGCCATGAGAGGCAACAAGGTGACCTACGGCGACTTCGGCCTGCAGGCCCTGGAGCCCGCCTGGATCACCTCCAATCAGATCGAGGCCGCCCGTATCGCCATGACCCGCTACATCAAGCGTGGCGGTCAGGTGTGGATCAAGATCTTCCCCGACAAGCCCATCACCGAGAAGCCTGCCGAGACCCGCATGGGTTCCGGTAAGGGCAGCCCCGAGTATTGGGTTGCGGTTGTCAAGCCCGGCCGCGTCATGTTTGAGATTGGCGGCGTGAGCGAGGAGCTGGCCCGGGAGGCCATGCGTCTGGCTATGCACAAGCTGCCCATCAAGTGCCGCTTCGTGGCCAAAGAGACTCAGGAAAAGGAGAGTGAAGAGTAATGAAGTCTTCCGAGATCAGAGAACTTTCGCCGGCGGAACTGAACGCAAAGCTCAGCGACCTGAAGACCGAGCTTTTCAACCTCCGCTTTCAGCACGCTGTTAATCAGCTCGACAATCCCATGAGACTGAAGGTTGTGAAGAAGGACATTGCCCGTCTCAAGACCATCATCAGGGAAAACGAGCGCAAGGCGCAGTAATGGGTGAAGGGAGGATTAGCAAGTGAGCGAGAGAAACCTGAGAAAAACCCGGGTGGGCACCGTCGTGAGCGACAAGATGGACAAAACCGTCGTCGTTGCCATTGCGGACAGAGTCCGTCACCCTCTCTACAAGAAGATCATGAAGCGCACCGTGAAGTTCAAGGCCCATGACGAGCAGAACGCCTGCAACGTGGGCGACAAGGTCCAGATTATGGAGACCCGCCCTCTGTCCAAGGACAAGAGATGGAGAGTTGTGTCCATCATCGAGAAGGCCAAGTAAGCTGCTGGATGCGCGTACACAGATTGTATTAGACGGTAAGATACCCGAAAGGAGGAACGCTCTGTGATTCAGATGCAGACCTATCTCAAGGTGGCCGACAATACCGGCGCGAAGGAGCTTATGTGCAT
>CAJFKV010000063.1 GCA_904387055.1 Candidatus Heteroruminococcus faecigallinarum
GATGAAGTTGAACCCTTCGTCAAAGTTCAGGATGGTAACGCCCAGCACCGTACAGTTGGTGGTAATGAGGGGCAGGTAGATGCCCAGGGCCTTGTGCAGGGCTGGGATGTACCGCTTGAGGACGATCTCCACCAGCTGCACCAGGGCCGCAATCACCAGGATGAAGACCAGGGTCTGCAGATAGGCCAGGCCCCGGGGCAGCAGTAGATAGCTGTAGATGGGCCAGGTGGCCGCGGTGGACATGCACATGACGAAGGTAACCGCCAGGCTCATGCCCACAGCCGAATCCAGCTTTTGGGAGACACCCAGGAAGGGACAGATGCCTAGGGTCTTTTGGAGGACAAAGTTCTCGGTAAAGATGGCAGTGAGGACGATCACCAGCAGTTCTTTCACTTGTCATCCCCTCCTTCCTCCATGGCGGCACAGCCCATGCAGGCGCCGCAGTTGCCGCCGCACTTTTTCTTCTTAATGTTGCGGAAGGTAAGGCCGTTGTTCAGCTTGTTCACCAGGGCGATCATGCAGGCGAAGACGAAGAAGCCGCCGGGGGCCAGGGTCATGATCCCCACCGGGTTGTCGATGCCGAACTCGATCCCCGCCCAGCTGCCCGAGCCCAGGACCTCCCGGATGGTCCCCATGGAGAAGAGGGCCAGCGTAAATCCAAGGCCCATGCCCACGCCGTCCAGCAGGGAATCCAGCACGGTGTTCTTATTGGCAAACATTTCGGCCCGGCCCAGGATAATGCAGTTCACCACGATGAGGGGCAGGAAGATGCCCAGCGCCTCGTAAATATCGGGGAAATAGGCCTGGCAGAGCATCTGGACAATGGTCACGAAACAGGAAATCACCACGATGTAGCAGGGAATACGCACCTTGTCGGGGATGGCCTTCCGCAGCAGGGAGATCACCGCATTGGACCCCATCAGCACAAAGGTGGCGGCCAGGCCCATGCCCACGCCGTTGGTCACCGAGGTGCTCATGGCGATGGTGGGACAGGTGCCCAGCACCAGCACCAGGGAGGGGTTTTCCTTCAGCAACCCGTTGAGAACAATCTTCAGCTTTTTCATCTAGGCTGCCTCCTTTCCGGTCGCCGCATCATATGCCTGGAAGGCGATTCCAACCGCTTGCTCAAAGGCATCGCTGGAACGGGTGGAGCCGCTGATGGCATCCACGCCCTCCAGATCCGGCCCCTTGCCCACATACTGGGACAGGTAGGGCTCCTCCGCCACCCGGTCGCCCAGGCCCGGGCTTTCCTCATGGCTGAGGACCGTACAACCGGAGATGGTGCCGTCGGCGGTGATACCGGTCATCACCTGGATGGCCCCGCCGTAACCGTTGGCCTGGGAGGTCACCACATAACCGGCCCCATTGTCCGCCTGGTAAATGTCCACCAAGCCCTCGATTCCATCCAGCGAAATCGGGGTAAAGCTGTCCGCCTCGGGCAGAAGCTGCATCCGGGCCTCCTGGGCCGCTTTGGCATTGGCCTCCTCAATGATGGGGGCGGTCACGCTGTTGGTAAAGGCCAGGGCCGCGGTGCCAAACAGGCAGATCAGGGTCAGCACCAGGGTCGGAAAGACAAATTCCTTGAATACGCCGCTTTTCATGCCCGCACACCTCCAATCGGCTTGGTCCTGGTCAGGGTATCGATGTGGGGGGCCAGGATGTTCATAATCAGGATGGCAAAGGACACACCCTCCGGATAGGAACCGTAAGCCCGGATCATCACGGTGATGATCCCGCAGCCGATGGCAAAGATGGCCTTGCCCTTCTCGGTCACCGGGGAGGTGGAATAGTCGGTAGCCATGAAGAAGGCTCCCAGCAACACGCCGCCGGACAGGAGATAGTAGATCGGGCTCTGGCCCACTACCACCGCCATCACCGCCACGGTGCCCAGGAAGAAGACGGGGATGGTCCAGGTGATAACCTTCCGCCAGATGAGGAACAGCCCGCCCAGGATCAGGGCGATGGCACAGGTCTCGCCCAGGCAGCCGCCCCGCAGGCCCAGCAGCATCTCCCCCACCGAGGGAAGGCCCGCCGTCTCGCCGCTCTTGAGGAGCGCCAGGGGGGTTGCCGTGGTGACGCCGTCCACCCCGCCGGCCATGGCCGGCAGCACCCAGCTGCTCATGGGACCGGAGAAGGAAAGGATCATCACCACGCGGCCAACAATGGCCGGGTTGGCAAAATTCTGGCCAATGCCGCCAAAGAGCTGCTTGGCAATAAAGATCGCCGCAAAACCGCCCACTGCCACCATCCACCAGGGAAGGGTGGACGGCACGTTAAAGGCCAGCAGCGTTCCGGTGACCACTGCGCTCAGGTCACCGATGGTCTGCTTGCGGCGGGTAATGAGGTTGAACAGATATTCCGACAGGACACAGGAGGCGATGCTGACCGCCACCAGAATCAGCGACCGATAGCCGAACAGAACCACCGACGCCACCAAAGCCGGCATCAGCCCCACCAGCACCTGGAACATGATCCGCTGGGTGGTATCCGCCGCTTTCAGGTGGGGAGAAGGCGTTACCAAAAGTTGTTTTGTCACTGGATTCACCCCTTACTTCTTTCCTTGTTCTCTCAGCAGCTGCTTGGCCAGCTTGTTGGTGGTCACCAGATGGCGGCGGGCAGGACAGCTGTAGGCACAGCAGCCGCACTCCATGCACAGGTTCACCTTCAACTCCTTAAGCAGCTCCACATTCCGGCTCTCGTAGGCCCGCTCAATGGCGGCGGGCATCAGCAGGAAGGGACATGCCCGCACACACCGGCCGCACCGGATGCAGGCGGTCTCCTCGTAGACCGGCATCTCGGCCGTGGTGCTGGCCAGGATGGCGTTGTTGTTCTTCAATAGCGGCGCCTGCAGGTCGTGGACCGCAATCCCCATCATGGGACCGCCCATCAGCACCTTGTCCGGCTCCTCCCGGAACCCGCCGCAGAAGTCGAAGATATCCTGGAACGCGGTCCCGATGGGGACGATCACGTTCTGGGGCTTGGCAACCGCGTTGCCCGCCACCGTAATCTTCTTGGAAACAAGGGGCATCCCGGTCTTGAGATACCGGGAGAGGAAGGCCGCGCTCCCCACGTTCATCACGATGGTATTTACGTCGCTGGGAAGCTTGCCCTCCGGCACTACCCGGCCGGTCGCTTCATAGATCAGCACCTTCTCCGCCCCTTTGGGGTAGGTGGCCCGAAGGGGCAGCACCTCAATGGGCATGCCGGCGACGGCCTTCTTCAGCTTGTCGATGGCCTTTGGCTTGTTGTCCTCAATGCCGATCACCGCCTTGGGGATGCCGGTATGGGCCAGCACCTGGCGGATGCCGTCCACCACATCGTCGGTGTCGTCCATCATGGTGCGGTAATCGGAGGTGATAAAGGGCTCACACTCCGCCCCGTTCACCAGCAGGGTGTCGATCTCTGCCCGGTTTTTGGGGTTCAGCTTCACGTGGGTGGGAAAACCGGCGCCGCCCAGGCCCACCAGGCCCGATGCCCGCACCGCCTTGATGAAGCTGTCAAAATCCCCGATCTCCGGAGGGGCGATGGACGGGTCCACCGTCTGTTCCCCATCCGCTTCAATCACCACGCACTTGCACACCGCACCCTGCGCCGTCACCAGATCGTTAATTGCCGTTACCTTGCCCGAGACGCTGGCATGAATGGGGGCGCTCAGGAAAGCGGTGGAATCGCCGATCACCTGGCCCACCAGGACCGTGTCCCCCACCGCCACGGTGGGAGTACAGGGCGGACCCATGTGCTGGCTCATGGAAATGGACACAGTCTGGGGCACCGGCATCGTCACAGCGGCACAATCCTCTGTGTACTTCAGATGCGGGACCCGGATACTGCGCAAAGAATGTTTGTACGCCACAGCCAAATCCTCCGTCACAACTTGATATAGTTCCTATTTCTATGCTGAACCGCCCAGGCGAACCACCGGTGTTTTCCACCGGCGGTCCCGGTGCCTCCGGGCCAATGGGCAATCCAGCAGAATGGACATTCCTCAGCCAAAACGAGCGGCACAACCGTCCGCCCAACCTTGAAAAAAGCGAAAGGCCGCAGTTCCTTCCGCCAAAGGGCAGCAGACCATTTGGCGCCCCCGCCCTCTTTGCAGGATATGCCGAATTTTGAAAATGGAATGCACCACATAATTCATCATTTCCTGCCACCGTTTCTATTGTAACCTCTCTTGTCTGACATTGCAAGAGCTTTTCTTGATTTATTGCACAAATTTTTATTGATAATTTTATAACGAGTAGGTGTTTCTGCTGGAAATATTCTCTTTTCGCCTCCGCTATCCACTGTTGAAAAAGCCATTTCCCAGATGATGCTACAACGCTCGTTTCGCCATGAATGTGCCCGCGGTACAAAAAAAGCGTCTGCCTGTATCAACAGGCAGACGCTTTTAGGGGGTATTGTTCAGGCGGGTCGAACTTACTCCTTGTCGCAGCCGCTGCACTCGCCGCATTCGCAGGTGTCCTCATCCTCATCCTGGATGTCAAACTCCAGCAGCTCGTGGCAGTTGGGGCACTCCATCTCCCCTTCTTCCAGCATGCTCTCGTTGATGCAGATGGTGTTGCCGCAGCTGGGGCACTCCACCTCGTAGAGGACCTCGTCGCCGCAGCAGTCGCACTCGTCCTCTTCATCCTCGTCGTCACAGCCGCACTCTTCCCCGTAGCAATCCTCTTCCAGGGAACCCAGATCCTCGTCGATCTCGTCCACCTGAGCGGACAGCTCGGTAAAGCCGTCGTCCAGATCCTCCACAGTGAGGGCCATATCGTCCAGGACGTCCACAATTGCCAGCAGCATCTTGCCCTCGGGGGTATCGGCGTTCAGCTTCATTCCCTCGGCCAGGCCCTTCAGATAGGCAACCTTCTCGGTGATGGTCATACTCCAGTTCCTCCTTTGACGGTAAACGGTTTTGGGATAGACAGTGGGGCAGGCGTTACGCGCGCTCCATGTACTCGCCGGTACGGGTATCCACCCGAATCATCTCCCCCTCCTCGATGAAGAGAGGAACCTTGATCTCGGCGCCGGTCTCCAGGGTAGCGGGCTTGGTGGCGTTGGTGGCGGTGTTGCCGGCAAAACCGGGATCGGTCTTGACCACCTGCAGCTCGATGAAGAAGGGAGGCTCTACGCCGAAGATGTTGCCCTTGTAGGAAAGGACCTTCACATCGGTGTTCTCCTTGACGAACTTGAAGTTGTCGCCCAGGGTGTCGCCAGAGATGGGGATGTTCTCATAGGTCTCGTTGTCCATGAAGTAGTACAGATCCCCATCCTTGTACAGGTACTGCATGTCCTTTCTCTCGATATACGCGGTGGGGAACTTTTCGGTGGGGCTAAAGGTCTTCTCCACCACGGCACCGGTGATCACGTTGCGGATCTTGGTGCGGACGAAGGCAGCGCCCTTGCCGGGCTTGACGTGCTGGAACTCGATGATCGAGTACACGCTGCCGTCCATCTCAAAGGTGGCCCCATTACGGAAATCACCAGCAGAAATCATAACTTCTTACCTCCAAAAACTCGCGATTAAAATTGCCGTATTTATTGTACCGTATCTCTGCGGATTTTGCAAGCATTTCCGCACAAACGCTCCGCTTCCCGGAGGATTTTACAGAATCACCAGGCTGGTGGGGGTGGTGTTGAGGCGGCGGGCACCGCCGGCGGTCACCTCTACCAGATCCTCGATCCGCACGCCGAACCGCCCCTCCAGGTAGATGCCCGGCTCCACCGAGATTACCGACCCTTCCTCCACCGGTCCCTTGGCCGAGGGGGAGAAGGCGGGAGCTTCATGGATCTCCAGGCCCACCCCATGGCCAAGCCCGTGGCCGAAGCAGTCCCCATAGCCCCGGTCGGCAATCAGCTGGCGGGCCACCCGGTCCACCTGGTCCCCGGGAATACCCGGCCGGATGGCGGCGGTAGCCGCCTCCTTGGCCTCCAGCACGATCCGGTAAACCTCCTCCATCTCGCTGGTGGGCTGGCCGATGGCGATGGTCCGGGTCATGTCGGCGTGGTAGCCGTCCACCACCGCCCCAAAGTCCATGGTGAGGAAATCCCCCTTCTGGACCGGCCGGAAGCCGGGGTGGCCGTGGGGGCTGGAGGAATTGGGACCGGCCACCACAATGGGATCAAAGGACTTGTCCTCCGACCCCAGGCGCAGGCAGGTGATCTCCAGCTGGGTGGCGATCTCCCGCTCGGTCATGCCGGGCTTGATGATCTCCAGCATCCGCAGGAAGGCCTTGTCCGAAATGGCCTGGGCCTGGGCAATCCGCTCCCGTTCCCAGGGGCTCTTTACCGCCCGCTGGCGCAGGATGATCCCGTTCATCTCGCCGCCAAAATCCACCTGGCAGGAGAGCCCGTCCCGCAGGCGGCAGGCCTCGGCCAGGGTCATATAGCCGCTTTCCAGCCCCAGGGCCGCCAGCTTCTCCTCCCGGATGATCTGGTTCAGCTGGTCCAGCACCTTCTCCTGGCGGACCACCCGGCAGCCGGTGACGGTGCGGGCGGCCTCCTCGTAGTACCGGAAGTCGATCAGCAGCACCGCCTCCTTCCGGGTCACCAGCAGGGTGCCGGCGGTGGAGGCCATCCCCAGATAGTACCGGCGGTTGACATCGCTGGTGATGATGACCCCGTCCAGATGGGCGGGCAGATTCTCCTGGAGCCGTTCAATCCGTTCCTTCATGCTGCGCCTCCTTACAACACCGACCGAAGGCCGTAAAGGGCCATCAGATAGCTGTACCGGCCAAAGCCGCTCACGCTTCCCACGCAGACCGGGCCGATGTAGGACCGGTGGCGGAACTCCTCCCGGGCGTGCACATTGGAGAGGTGCACCTCCACACAGGGCAGCCGGATGGCGGAGATGGCGTCCCGCAGGGCGACGCTGGTGTGGGTATAGGCGGCGGCGTTGATTACCACCCCGTCACACCGGGTGCGGGCCTCGTGGAGGGCATCCACCAGGGCGCCCTCGTGGTTGGACTGGAAGAACTCCAGCTCCAGGCCCAGTTTCTCCCCTTCCTCCCGGAGCCACCGGTTGATGCTGTCCAGGGAATCCTCCCCATAGATGTTCTTTTCCCGGACGCCCAGCAGGTTCATGTTGGGGCCGTTGATCACCATCACTTTTTTCATCTTGTTTCCTCCTTCTCCCGGCTTGGCTCCACCTGCCCGCCCAGGGCGGCGGTGATGGCCTTCATGGCGGCGGCGTCCTCGGTCTGGGTCCCGGCCGATTCGCAGATGATGGTGGGGCAGCAGTCCCGCTCCACCAGCAGCTGGGCCACAGGGTCAAAGTCCGGACCGTAGACGGTGTCGGCAAAGGTGAGGTGCCGCTTTTCCCCGCCGCCAGGGGTGTACTCGATCTTGGAAAAATGGGCGTGGAAGCAGCGGGCCCGCTCCCGGCCCAGGCGGTTTTCCAGCAGGTCGAAGATCCGGGCAAAGTCCTCTTTGGTGCGGTAGCCGCCGAACGTGCGAGCATTCAGATGGCCGAAGTCGATGCAGGGGATAAGCCGCTCGTCCAGGGTACACAGCTCCACCACCTCTTCCAGCGTTCCCAGCTGGTTCACCTTGCCCATCGTCTCGGGGCAGATATGCACCTGGGAATACCCGGCCTCATCCATCGCCCGCAGGGCCTTCGTCATGGTATCCTTGGCCAGGGCCAGGGCCTCCTCCCGGGAAAGCTTGGCACAGGAGCCGGTGTGGACCACAATCCGCCGAGCCCCCATGTCCTGGGCGGCCCGGGCCGTCTCCAGAATGTACCGGATGCTCCCCTCCCGCTTGGCTTCCTCCAGGCTGGACATGGAGATGTAGTAGGGCGCGTGAACGCTGAGGGCAATGTCCCGTTCCCGGCAGAGGCGGCCCAGCTGGGCTGCCTTCTCGGTGGAGATCCGCACTCCCCGGCCGCACTGGTACTCGAAGGCGGTCAGGCCGAACCGCTCCAGATAGGCGGGCACCTGGGCGGTCTGCCGGTAGCCCATGGCGGAAAAACTGTCGGCCGTTCCGGCCGGTCCAAATCGGATCATCGGTTTCCTTCCTTTCCTTTCCACCGGCGGAGCAGGGGGGCCTCCAGCGCCCGCTTGAGCCGGAAGTTCCAGGCGGTCTCCGGGGAAAAGGGCTCCACCAGCACCGACCGGCAGCCATAGAGATTGGCGGCCAGAATATCGGTAAACAGCTGGTCCCCCACCATCAGCACCTTTTCCCTGGGCAGCCCCAGGTGGGCCGCCGCCCGCCGCAGGCCGCCCGGCAGGGGCTTGCCGGCCCCCGCCTCGAAGAGAAGGCCGTTTCGGCGGGCAAAGGGCTCCACCCGGGCGGCGGAATTGTTGGACAGGATCAGCAGGGCGAACCCCTCCGCCCGCATCGTCTCCAGCCAGGCGGTTACCTGGGGCTGGAGCTGCTGGCTGTTGTCATAGGTCAGGGTGTTGTCCACATCCAGGACAAGGCCCTCCACCCCCCATTCCCGCAGCTGCCCGGGGGCAAGATCATACACCCGGCGAACCATCGCCGTGGGACGCAGCACCATAGCCTTCCTCCTTCTCGCCGGTCCGGGGCAGCGGCCGTCCTTTCTTGCTGCAAAAATCCCCGGACAAAATATAAAAGCGGGCGTTTTCCGCCCGCTTTTATTGGTAACAAAATCGCAAGTGTTACTTGTACTTGCGCTTACGAGCTGCCTCTGACTTCTTCTTGCGCTTTACAGAAGGCTTCTCATAGTGCTCTCTTTTCCGGACCTCAGCCAGCACTCCCGACCGGGCGCACTGTCTCTTGAAGCGCCGCAGGGCACTCTCCAAAGACTCGTTGTCTTTGACACGAATTTCAGCCATTACATCTATCCCTCCCCACGCCTTTCAGCCGGAGTTTGTACCCAACTGCGTGGATAACAAAGCTAATTATACAATAGAGCCCACGGGCAAGTCAAGCCCTTTTGGCGGAAGCTCCGAACTTTTTTCAAAATTCCTGCCCCCGCCTGACGGTTTTCTACTTGGCCACCACGTTCAGGAGCTTGCCAGGGACAAAGATCTCCTTCACCACCGTCTTGCCCTGGAGCGCGGCCTCCATGGCCGGCTCCTTCATGGCGAGGGCCATAGCCTCCTCCTTGGTGGCGTCGGCCGGGATGGTAAGGCGGGCCTTGATCTTGCCGCACACCTGGGCCACGATCTCCACCGTGGCGTCCTTGCACTTGGCCTCGTCATAGGTGGGCCAGGGGCTGGTACAGGCCATTCCCTCAAAGCCCAAAAGCTCCCACATCTCGTCGGCAATGTGGGGGGCAAAGGGGCTCAGCAGGCTCAGCCAGGTGCGCAGCTCGCCCCGGGTGATGCTCCCCTTGGCGGCGATGTCGTTGAGGAGGGCCATCATGGCGGCGATGGCGGTGTTGAACTTCAGGTTCTCGATGTCCTCGGTCACCTTTTTGATGACCTTGTGGAAGCCGCTCTCCAGCTCGGGGGAGTAGCCCTCCTCGGGGGTCACCACATCCTGCAGGCTCCAGATCCTCTCCAGGAACCGCTTGCAACCCTTGATGGAATCGGAATTCCAGGGGGCGCTCTTCTCGAAGTCGCCGATAAACATCTCGTACAGGCGCATAGTGTCGGCCCCGTACTGGTTGATGATGTCGTCCGGATTCACCACGTTGCCCCGGGACTTGCTCATCTTCTCCCCGTTGGCCCCCAGGATCATGCCGTGGCTGGTCCGCTTGGCATAGGGCTCCGGGGTGCTCACCACGCCGATGTCGTAGAGGAACTTGTGCCAGAACCGGGAATACAGCAGGTGGAGGGTGGTGTGCTCCATGCCGCCGTTGTACCAGTCCACCGGCAGCCAGTAGTCCAGCGCCTCCTTGGAGGCCAGGCAGCTGTCGTTGTGGGGGTCGGTGTACCGGAGGAAATACCAGGAGGAACCCGCCCACTGGGGCATGGTGTCGGT
>CAJFKV010000064.1 GCA_904387055.1 Candidatus Heteroruminococcus faecigallinarum
AGTCACCCTGGGGGCGCGGGGCGCGGAGCGGCCCCGCAAAAGGGGGTGTGGGGGAATTTCCCCCACATTAAACGGCAGGCGGGCCGAAGGCCCGCTCGGCAGAAGGGCCGCCCCACAGGGCGGCCCTTTTTTCACACAGGGGCGGAACGCTCGGTTAAAGGGTAAGGACGCCGGTATCGCTGATCTGGAGAATCAGGATCTGCTCCTCGGCGCCGGTCATGGCGTTGATATAGACCAGCACCTGCTGGCCATCCTGGGCGGTGCAGAGGAATTCATAGGTGAGCAGGTCGTTCTCCCCGGGGGAGGGGATGATGGACAGGCGGCTGCTTTCCACCGTCAGAGTCTCGCTTACCGACGCCATCGCCTCCTGGACCGACAGCTCCGGAATGGAAATCTGGCGCTCCTTGTGGCTGGACAGATACCCCCGGGCGTCGATGGAAACCACCTGGCCGTCGTCCAGGGCAACCCCCACCTTGATGAGATCGGTATAGCAGCGGACCTCCCCCTGGTGGTAGGCGAAGTTGATGGTGCAGATGTTGTTCCGGGTCTCATAATAGGTGGGCTCCATCCCCTCCAGGCCCAGCCGGTCCAGGTGGTTCTCGGCCTGGGTCTTGGCCTGATCCACCGACAGGCGCGCCGCCCCTACCGGGCGGGAATTGAGAAGATAGGTGACCAGGCCGCCGTTCTTGGTGATGCCCACCTCCATCTCCTCCCCGTTGAAGCAATAGGAGGGCATGGCGGAGTTTTCGTCCTGGGTATAGGCAATCTCGCTCCGGTCCACCCCGGCGGCGGTGGCGGCAATCCGGTGAGCCTCCTCCTGGGTCACCTCCGGTAGGGAGAGCAGCCACTGGGGCTCCGCATCCAGCAGATGGTCGGAGAAGGGGCCGTCGTAGATCAGCTTGGGCATCCCGTCCAGGCTGGACTCCATCTCCTTAAAGCTGTTCTCGCCCCCGGCCCCGTCGCTCTGGGTGGAGGCGGCGGCGGGCTGGGCGCCGTTGTCCGCCCCCGGCGCGGTCTCGGCCTCCCAATACTCCCCGGCAATCTCATCCAGGGTCTTTTCCCCGCTGGAGATCTGCCCCTCCAACCGGTCAATCTGGGCCGACAGTTCCCGGCAGCTGTCCAGCAGGGAGGAGAGGGTCTGCCGGTCCTCCTGGGTAAAGGCTTCTCCCCCTTCCAGCCCCCGGGCCAGGGCCATGGCGTAGCTCCCCGTCTGGGAGAGGAAGCGGTAGGTGTTGTCCAGCTGGATCTGGCCCAGCGGCAGGCTGGTAAGGGCCGACTTGGCGCTGCCGGCCTGCCGCCAAATCTGGGAGGCCAGCTGCTGCATCTGGGCCGGGGTGCCCACATAGATGGTCTTGTTCAGGTTGGCCGAGAGGGCGTTCATCTGGGAAGAAAGCTCCTCCAGGGAACGCAGGTAGGTCACCTGGGCCTGGCGGCGGTAGAAATTGGCCTGGGTCTGCCCCTGGATGGCAAAGCCGCCCAAGGCCACCACCCCCGCTGCCGCGAAGGAAAGAAGCCGCAGCCGAGACCGGCGGCTGCGATGGGAATCGTTCATCATCAAAAGGACCTCCTTGGATGAAAATGGGGAACTTCTCCCCGGCCGGCCGCCTTGGCAGCCCGGAGGAACGGGCCGCGGCCGGTCTTGGGAATACTGCTAGTTTTCCCCAGTCCTCCACGGATATGCGAAGGGACGGCTCCCGCCGGCCGGGCGCCGTCCCAACGGTCCTTCCACAAAAAAGGGAGGAGCTTACCGCTCCTCCCGAAAGTAGGCGTTGCCAAGAGCCGCCGGGGACTGATTTTCTTTTTTCTTTCGCAGGGTCATGAAGACCAGCACCAGGATGGTGGCCAGATAGGGAAGCATGTCCAGCAGCTGGGTGGGGATCTTGAAATCGGTGCCGCCGATGCCCACATTCTGCATCTTGAACCCGACCCCCCGCAGGATACCGAACAGATAGGCCGCCAGGATGGCCTTGAGGGGGTTCCAGGTGGAGAAGATCACCAGGGCCACCGCGATCCAGCCGGCGCCGGCGGTGATGTTGTCCTGCCAGCGGGGCACAAAGACCAGGGACAGATAGGCGCCCCCCACCCCGCAGAGGAACCCCCCCGCCACAATGTGCAGGTATTTGTAGGCGGTGACGTTGATGCCGGAGGCATCGGCGGCGGCGGGGTTCTCGCCGATGGCGCGGGCCTGCAGGCCGATGTAGGTCTTGTTCAGATAGATATAGAGCACCACGGCGCAGATCAGCGCCGCCTGGACATAGGCGCTCTGCTCAAAGAGCATCCGGCCCACAATGGGGATGTCCACCAGAACCGGAACCGTATAGGCGGCAAAAAAGTTGGTGATGGTCTCGGGAAGGGCCTGGCCCGAGAGGCTCTGGCCCAGGAATCCGGAAACCCCGGTGCCGAAGGTGGTGAGGGCCAGGCCGGTTACCACCTGGTTTCCCCGGAAGGTGACGGTAATCACCCCGTAGATGAGGGCGCCCACCGCCCCGGCAATGCCGGCGGCCAGCACCGAAACCAGCGGGTTGCCGGTGCTCAGGCCGGTGGCAAACCCCACCGAGGCCCCCATGAGCATCATTCCCTCCACCCCCAGGTTCAGGTTGCCCACCTTTTCGCAGAGGATTCCCCCCAGGATGGCAAAGAGAACATGGGTGCCCATCTGGGCCGACAGCTGGAGAAACAGCTCCAGCGAGGTGATAAACTGGCTCATGCCTTGGCCTCCTCTCCGCCCTTGCGGCGCACAATCTTATACCGCAGGAAAAACTCGCTTCCCAGCACAAAGAACAGGATCACGCCCTGGAGAATGTCCGCCACGGTGGAGGAGATCTGCAGGGCCGACTGGAGGTACACCCCTCCCTGGAGCAGCATGGCAAAGAGGAAGGACACCAGGATGATGGCGGGAGGGCTCAGCTTGGCCAGCCAGGTGGTGATGACCGCCGTGAAGCCCAGGCCGCCGGACAGCTGGTCCGACAGGGACTTCTCGATGGCCGAGGCCTGCATCATCCCCGCCAGGCCGCACAGCCCGCCCGACAGCAGGATCGCCACGATGGTGATCCGGGTCACGTTCATCCCGGCATACCGGGCCGTGGTCTCGCTCTCCCCCAGGACGGCAATCTCGTACCCCAGCTTGGACCGGGAGAGAAGGACCCACACCAGGACGGTGAGCACCAGGGCAAACACCCAGCCGATGTGCACCCCGAAGAGCTCCGGCAGGACGGCCGCGTCGGGGAACTTGGGGATCTTGGGGAAGCCGATGGCCTGGGGGTCCTTCCAGGGGCCGTATTGGAGATAGGTGATCCACTTGATGGCGATGTAGTTGAGCATGAGGGTCACCAGGGTCTCGCTGGTGGAAAACTTGGACTTGAGCACCGCCGGGATCAAGGCAAGCAGCCCGCCGAATACAAAGGCGGAGACCATCATCAGGGGGATCATGGCGATGGCAGGCAGCCAGTAAAAGCTGAACGCCGCCAGCGACGCCCCAAAGGCCCCCATGTAGAACTGGCCCTCGGCCCCGATGTTCCAGAACTTCATCTTGAAGGCGATGGCCACGCCCAGGGACAGCACCACCAGGGGGATGGTCTTGTTGAAGGTGGACACCAGCCGGTGGCCGGAAAGGAGGGACCCTTCCACAATCTTGGCATAGACCTCGATGGGATGGAAGCCCAGCAGCGCCAGCACCAGGGCAGAGGCCGCCAGGGCGGCCACCACCGCCGCCCCCCGCATCACCCGCTCCTGGGCGGGGGACGCATCCGCCTTGCGAACAATTTTAAACATGGTCCTCCTCCTCTCCCGGATGATGGCCCAGCATCATCAGGCCGATGTCCTCCTTGGTTACCTGGTGGGGCTCCACAATCCCCATGATCCGCCCGTGGTGGATCACCATGATCCGGTCGCAGAGGGAGAGGAGCACGTCCAGGTCCTCGCCGATGTAGAGCACCGCCACCCCCTTCTGCTTCTGCTGGCCCAGCACGTCGTAAATGTGGTAGGACGCGCCGATGTCCAGCCCCCGCACCGGGTAGGCGGTGATGAGGAGGGCGGGGTTCAGGTCGATTTCCCGGCCCAGCAGCACCTTCTGGATGTTGCCGCCGGAAAGATTCTTCACCGGATGGTAGATGGACGGAGTGTCCACCTGGTACTTTTCCACAATCTGGGTGGCCAGTTCCCTGCCCTTTTCCCAGTCCATAAAGGGGCCCGGCGTGCTGTCGTAGCTTTTCAGCATGACATTCTCCACCACGTCCATCCCGGCCACCAGGCCCATGCCCAGCCGGTCCTCGGGGATGAAGCTCATGCTGACCCCCTTCTTGATGATGGCCCGGGGCCCCAGGCCCAGGATGTCCTCCCCCTGGAAGACCACCCGGCCGCCGCTGGCCTTCTGGAGGCCGGCAATCATCTCACACAGCTCCTTCTGGCCGCTGCCGGCGATGCCGGCCACCCCCAGAATCTCGCCGCCGTCCACCGTGAAGGACATGTCGTCCACCACCCGGATGCCGTCCCCGTCCACACAGGACAGGTGCTCCACCGACAGGACCCGCTTCTTGAGGGCGGGGTCCACCGGGGGGCGGTCGATCTTCAGGTCGATGGGCCGGCCCACCATCATCTCGGTCAGCTGGCGGGGATCGGTTTTGGCCGTCTCCACCGTGCCGATGCTCCGCCCCTTGCGCAGGACGGTCACCCGGTCGCTCACCTCCATCACCTCGCCCAGCTTGTGGGTGATGAGGATGACCGAGCACCCCTCCGCCTTCATGTTCCGCAAAATTTCAAAGAGGGTCTTGGTTTCCTGGGGGGTGAGGACCGCGGTGGGCTCGTCCAGGATGAGGACCTTGGCCCCCCGGTACAGGACCTTCAGGATCTCCACCGTCTGCTTCTCTCCCACCGACATCCGGTAGATCTTCTTGTCCGGGTTGATCATCAGGCCGTACTTCTTGCCGATCTTGTAGATCTCCTCGCTGAGGGCCTTCCCCTTGAGAAAGACCCCCTTCCCCTCGTTCATGACAATGTTTTCCTTGGCGCTGAACACCTCCACCAGCTTGAAGTGCTGGTGTACCATGCCGATGCCCGCCCGGATGGCGTCCCGGGGGCTTTGGAACCGCTGTTCCTTCCCGTCGATGGTGATGGTCCCCCCGTCGGGGCTGTAGATGCCCGAAAGCATGTTGACCAGGGTGCTCTTGCCCGACCCGTTCTCTCCCAAGAGGGCGTGAATCTCCCCCTTGCGCACCGACAGGTCCACCTGGTCGTTGGCCACCACCGTTCCAAAGATCTTGGTGATGCCCCGCAGCTCAATGTAGGATTGACTGGCCATTGCTACCTCCTGTGTGTGCTCTTCCTGCCGCTCGTCACAACCGGTCACGGCCCGGCAAAACCACCCCGGTTCTGCCGGCCCGTCGCCGGTGGGGAAAACGAGCGGGGGGCAAGGCCCCGCTCCGGCGGGACCCTGCCTCCCTGTATCCGTCTTCTTGTCCGCAAAGGGGGGGAATCTTAGGCGGGAATGTCGCCCACGACCCCCTCCACAAACCAGTTCATGTTCCAGATCTCGTCGTCGGTCATGGTGGTTCCCTCGGGGACCACCACCTCGCCGGCCTGGTTGGTGAGGGGGCCGGCAAAGGGATGGAGCTCGCCGGAGATGATCTGCTCCTTGGCGGTGTCCACCGCCTCCTGGGCGCCCTCGGGAGCATTGGCGGTGAGGGTGTCCAGATCCACCAGGCCGGTCTCCAGGCCGTCCCAGATCTTGGTGCCGGTCCAGGTGCCGTCGATCACCCGCTGCACGTCGGCGGTGTAGAACTTATCCCAGTTGAAGATGGGGGCGGTCAGGTAGGCGTCGGGAGCCGCGTCGGGGCTGGACATGTTGTACCCCACGGCGTAAACCCCTCTCTCCTGGGCAGCAATCTGGGGAGCGGTGGTGTTCTGGTGCTGGGCAACCACGTCCACCCCCGTGTTGATGATCTCCAAAGCGGCCTGCTTCTCCACGGCGGGGTCGTACCAGGTGTTGGTCCAGATGACCTCCACCGTGGCCTCCGGGTTGACCGAGCGGACGCCCAGGGTGAAGGCGTTGATGCCCCGGATTACCTCGGGGATGGGCATGGCGGCCACATAGCCGATCCGGTTCACCTGGGTCTTCATGCCGGCCACAATGCCGGACAGGTACCGGGCCTGGTAGATCTTGCCGAAGTAGGTGTTCATATTCTCGGCGGTGGTGTAGCCGGAGCAGTGGCCGAACTTCACCTCCGGGAACTCGGCGGCACAGTTGGCGGTGGCCTCCATAAAGCCGAAGCTGTTGGTGTAGATCACGTTGCAGCCCTGGTCGATCAGGTTGCGGATGGCGCTTTCACAGGCCTCGTTGGTCTCGGCCACATTCTCCACATAGGCGGTCTCGATCCCCATGGCCTCCACCGCCTGGCGGCCGATGTCGTGGGCCTGGGAGTAGCCCTCGTCGTTGTGGGCGCTGCTGTAGACAAAGCCCACCTTGATCTGGTCGGCGGGGATGCCGGCGCCCTCGGCGGGGGCCTCCTCGCTGGCGGCCTGGGAGCTGCTCTCCCCGGCGGACGCGCTCTCGGCGGCGGCGTTGCTGGCGGACGGCCCGCAGGCGGTAACGGCCAGCAGGGTGGCCCCGGCCAGCAGCAAAGCAAGAATCTTTTTACCCATCGATTGTTTCCTCCTACATACTTCCTTTTGTATTGCGTTGTCTTCTATCTGCACCGGGACAGCGCCCCGGCAAGGCAGCGTTACGGCTGGGGGCGGAATACCACGCCCTCCTCCTCGTCCATCCGGTCGATGATGGCCAGGGACTCCACCCGGATCCCCTGGCTGCGGAGCCGCCGGCCTCCCTCCTGGAAGCCCTTCTCCACGGCGATGCCGGCGCCCACCAGGAAGGCCCCCGACCGCTTCACAATTTCACACAGGCCCATCAGGGCGTTTCCCTTGGCCAGGAAATCGTCGATGATGAGGACCCGGTCCTGGGGACCCAGGAACTTTTGAGAGACGATCACGTCGTACACCCGGTTGTGGGTAAAGGATTCCACCCGGCTGGTGAAGACCTCCCCGTCGATGTTCTTGGACTGGCTCTTCTTGGCAAAGACGACCGGGCAATGAAAAAACTGCGCCGTTACACAAGCAATCCCGATGCCGGAGGCCTCGATGGTGAGAATCTTGTTAACGCCGCAGCCCTCAAAAATCCGGGCAAATTCCTTGCCCATCTCTTGAAACAGGTCGATGTCCATCTGATGGTTCAAAAAGCTGTCTACCTTGAGGACGTTGCCCGCCTTCACATGGCCGTCCTTGCGAATCCGCTCCTCCAGAAGCCGCATCCGTTTCGCCCCCATTTCTCAACGTTCGCCTATTATTTACAGAAAAACCATAGATTATACATAAATTTTACCTGATAGGCCTTCCCTTTGCAACCCGAAAATTCCGCCCAATTTCCCAGTGCTTTGGAGCGGTTTTTTGGTCGGTATGGTGAAAGGGGCGGGAGGGGCCCCGCCGGCGGCGGCAAAATTTACAAACCGGTCACAGGGTCGCCCCAGCCCATCCTTTTCTTTTGGACCAAAAGGTGGTACAATGAACATACGACTGCCGCCCCAAAACGTGGCGGCAAAGGGGGACAGAGGCTTTGTTTGACAAGATGCGCGTTTCAGCGGTGATCCTGGCGGCCGGCAGCAGCCGGCGGTTCGGGCCGGGGGACAAGGTAGTGGAGCTGCTGGGGGGACGCCCGGTCATCGTCCACACCGTCCGCGCCTTTTTGGACCATCCCTTGGTGGACCAGGTGGTGCTGGTAACCGGGGAGGCCAACCGGGAGCGGTGCCGCCTGCTGGTGGGGGAGGACCCCCGCCTGGTCATCACTACCGGAGGCGACAGCCGGGGGGAATCCTCCCTGCGGGGCCTGCTGGCCGCCGACGGGGATCTGGCGGTGATCCACGACGGGGTTCGGCCACTGGTGACCGGGGAGATCATCACCCGGTGCATCCAGGGGGCCGCCCGGTACGGGGCGGTGGCCGCCGCCTGCCCCAGCACCGACACCATCAAGCTCTGTGACGACGACGGGCTGGTGAAGGAGACCACCCTACGGCGGAACACCTGGTGTGTCCAGACGCCCCAGGCCTTCCGCCGGCAGACCCTGCTGGACGCCTACCGGCACACCGACCTGGCCGACCCCGCCATCACCGACGACTGCATGGTGGCCGAGCGGCAGGGCATCCCGGTCCGGCTGGTGGAGGGCGCCCCCTCCAACATCAAAATCACCACCCCGGAGGATCTGGTCATCGCCCGGGGGCTGGGCCAGCAGCTGGGCCTGATCCCGGCGGTGGCCCTGCGCACCGGCCTGGGCCAGGACAGCCACCGCTTTGCCCCCGCGGGGACCGACAAACCCCTCCTGCTGGGAGGCGTTCCGGTGGAGGGTCCCCCTCTGGAGGCCAACAGCGACGGGGACGTGGTGCTCCACGCCCTCTGCAACGCCCTGTCCGGGGTGAGCGGCGTGAACATCCTGGGGGAAACGGCCGACCGGCTCTGCCAGGCGGGCATTACCGACAGCGCCGTCTATCTGCGGGAGGCCATGGCCCATCTGCCCGGGCGGATCTGCCACCTGTCCTTCTCCATCGAGGCCCGGACCCCCCGCCTGGCCCCGGTTATCCCCCGGATGCGCAGCCGGATCGCCCAGCTGTGCCATCTTTCCCCCGACCAGGTGGGGATCACCGCCACCTCCGGGGAGGGGCTCTCCGGGCCCGGCCGGGGAGAGGGAATCGGCGTGCTCTGCATCGCCACCGTGGAAGGAAACTGAAGGAGGAACCGCCCTGTGACACCCATGGAGGAACTGGAGTTCCCTGTCTTTGCAAAGATCAATCTGATCCTGGAGGTGCTGGGACGCCGGCCGGACGGATACCACCCCATCCGGTCGGTCCTTCAAACGATCACCCTGGAGGAGCGCCTCCGCCTTGTCCCGGCGGAGGCCTTCTCCTTCCATTGCAACATTCCCCAGCTGGAGAATCCGCAAAATCTGGTGGTGCGGGCATGGCGGGCGGTGGAAGCCCTCCGTCCCCTGCCCCCCATGGCGGTCACCCTGGAGAAGGCCATCCCCTGGCAGAGCGGCCTGGGGGGCGGCAGCGCCGACGCCGCAGCCCTCATCCGGGGGCTGTGCCGCCTGCTGGGGTGGCATCCCGGCCGGGAGGCCCTCCTTCGGCTGGGGCTCTCCCTGGGGGCGGACCTGCCTGCCGCCCTCACCGGCGGGGCGGTGGTGGCCGAGGGGATCGGGGAACAGATTACCCCCCTGCCCGACGGGCCTTCCCTCCCCCTGGCCATTTTGAAGCCGCCGGTCTCCTTCTCCACCGCTCAGATGTACCAGCGGATCGACCGGTGCCCCCCTGCGCCCCAGGGGGATCTTCCCGCCATGACCGCCGCCCTCCAGGCGGGGGATGCCGCCGGCGCCGCCCGCCTTCTCTGCAACCACTTTGAGCAGGCGGCAAGCCCCCAGGAGCCCATCCGTCTGGCCAAGGCCGCCCTGCTGGCCCAGGGGGCCCTGGGCGCCGGGATGACCGGCTCGGGGTCGGCGGTGTTCGGCATTTTTGCCCGGGAGGCGGAGGCGGCTGCCGCCGCCCGGTCCCTCGCCCAGGCCGGCTGGCAGGCATGGGCCTGCCGCACCCTCCCCCGGGGGGAGCAGGAGGCCCGGGAAGAGGCGGCTCTCCACTTTTCTCAACGCTGACGGGGGTGGGCGGCTTCGCCGCCCTCTACCGTGCGGGCCTTCGGCCCGCCTGCCGATTTATGTGGGGACACTCCGTTCCCCACACCCCTAGGGGAACTCTTTCTGTGGAGAAAGAGTTCCCAGAAAGCCAGGCGGGGGAAATCCCCCGCCACCCCCTGCCGACCGGCGTACCTCCCGGTACGCTGAAC
>CAJFKV010000065.1 GCA_904387055.1 Candidatus Heteroruminococcus faecigallinarum
GCTGGGCGTCGCCGGCATCCTGCTGGCGGCCCTCTATGTGGCGGCCACCTCCGCCCTGGACAGCTGGCAGGCGGGCCTGCTGGCGGGCTTCGCGGCGGCTACCCAGGGCATCCTGACGGCGGGCTGCTCGGTCTATGTGAACCAGCTCATCAAGCAGCGGGAGAAGGGGGAGTAGCCGTGGCCAAAGGCATCGACGTGAGCAAATGGCAGGGGAGCATCGACTGGGCGGCTGTGAAGGCCGGCGGGGTGGCGTTCGCCATGCTGCGGGCCTCGGTGGGGACGGCAGCCGACAGCCGGTTTGCCCAGTATGCAGCCGGGGCGGCCGCCGCCGGGATCCCCATCGGGGCCTACCACTACCTGACCAGCACCACGGCGGCAGGGGCAAAGCGGGAGGCGGCCTTCTTCCTGTCCCAGCTGGCGGGCAAACGATTGGAGTATCCCGCCGTCCTGGACCTGGAGGAGCCAAACCAGCTGGCCCTCCCCGACGGGGAGCTGATGTCCCTGGCCGAGACCTTCCTGACGGCGGTGGAGGAGGCGGGGTATTACGCCATGCTCTACGCCAGCCTCTCCACCCTCCAGCGGCTCCAAAGGGCTGTCCCGGAGCGGCTGGCAAAATATGACCTGTGGTGCGCCCGGTGGGGCGCGGGGGAACCGGGGATCTCCTGCGGGATCTGGCAGTATGAAGTGTCCAAGGCTGGGGCGGTGCCGGGGGTGTCCACCGACTGCGACCGGGACCTGGCCTACAAGGACTACCCCTTCCTGATCCAGGCGGCGGGCCTCAACCATCTGGAGGAGGCGGAGGACACCGGCGGAGACCCGGCCGCCCTCCGGCAGGAGCTGCTGGAGACAAAAGCCCAGCTGGCCCAGACCCGGGCGGAGAAGGAGGATATCCTCCGGCGCCTGCGGAAACTGGTGGAGGAGTATGGAGAAACAAAATAAAAGGATACTTGGAATATTTGGTGGCGATTATGAAAAAATCCGCCCCGTTTTTTTAATTAGGGGGCGGATAAAGGAGGTATATCAATGATGAAATGTTTAATTCTTTGAACATATTCGACCCTGCGGCGATTTTGGGGTTGATTCTCGGGTCAGCCATAAGGAAGTCCTCCATTCCGCCGCCTTGGCGGCTTTGATGTTGGCAAGGGAAAGCCAGGCACAGATTTCTGCGCTCATTACTATTGTATGAGGAAGGCTGTCATTGGTGCGGGGGGGAGTGCTCGGGTGGCGCCGGTACAGGATGGCACGGGCGGGCGGCGGGAGCGGCCGGCCTTTGGGGATCCTCTCTTCTGGGCCAAAGGGCCAAAAACGGGCTCCAGGGAATCCTCGTTTGCCCCGGCAGCCCTGGAGAAGGCCCCGTTCCGGCTTTACAGGAGGGGCGGGGGCGTGGTATCATCAGGGAAGCGGACCGGCTGTTTTTTGGCGGTTCGGAAGGATTTGCCCTTTTGAGGGAAATATGGTATACTCTTTTTGTGTAGATTCCAGGATGAGGGAACGGAGGAATAGAATGAAGGTCACATTGATCAGCCACACGCCCGAGCCGGAAAAAACGGTGGCGGCGGCGGCCAAGCTGTGTTACAGCAAGACGGGCATCACCGGCCTGATGGACGGCCTCACCGACGAAAAGGCGTCCCAGTTTTTGCAGATGCTGGAGAGCATGGGCCATGCCAGCCCCATCGAGCACGCCAGCTTCACCTTTGGCATCGAGGGGGTGTCCCGCTCCTTCCTGGCCCAGATTACCCGCCACCGGATTGGGTCCTACAGCGTGCAGAGCCAGCGGTATGTGATAAAGAGCGGCTTTGAGACGATTGTTCCCCCGGCCATCGAGGCCATTCCCGAGGCGAAGGCGGAGTTTGAAGCGGCCATGGCTAGCTGCGGCGAGTACTACGACCGGCTGACCGAGATCCTCACCCGCCACCATGCCAAGGAGCTGGAGGCGGAGGGAAAATCCCCGGAGGAGGCTGCCCGCCTGGCGGTCAAGATGGCCATTGAGGACGCCCGGTATGTGCTGCCCAACGCCTGCGACACCAAGATGGTGGTCACCATGAACGCCCGCAGCCTCCACAATTTCTTTGAAAAGCGGTGCTGCAACCGGGCCCAGTGGGAGATCCACCAGGTGGCGGACGAGATGCTGGCCCTGGTGTATGCCGTGGCCCCGTCCCTTTTTGCCCATGCCGGCCCCCCTTGCCTGAACGGCCCCTGCCCGGAGGGGAAGATGAGCTGCGGGAAGGCGGCGCAGGTGCGGGAGCGGTACCAGCAGCTGAAGGAGCGGACCAGCAATGGGTAAGCTGATTGCGGTGGAGGGCCTGGACGCCAGCGGCAAGGCCACCCAGAGTGCCCTCCTGTGCGAATACCTGGCCCGGGAAGGGGTATCGTATCAACAGGTGAGCTTTCCCCAATACGACAGCCCCTCCTCCGCGCTGGTGCGGATGTACCTGTCCGGCCAGCTGGGAAGCCTGGAGGAGATTGGCGCCTATGCTGCGTCCAGCTTCTTTGCCGTGGACCGGTACGCCTCCTTCCGCACCGGCTGGAAAGTGGCCTACGACCGGGGGGAGGTCATCGTAGCCGACCGGTACACCACCTCCAACGCCAGCCATCAGGCCTCCAAGCTCCCCCAGGAGCAGTGGGAGGAATACCTGGACTGGCTGGAGGACTTTGAATACGGCCGCCTGGGACTGCCCCGGCCGGACGGGGTGATCTTTTTGGACATGCACCCCCACACCTCCCGGAAGCTGCTTCTGCAGCGGTATGGGGGGGACGAGGGGCGGGAGGACATCCACGAGGCGGATTACCAGTACCTGCTCCGCTGCTGGGAGGCGGCCCACTATGTGGCCCGCCGGCAGGGGTGGCGGGTGATCCCCTGCTGCGACGGGGAGAACCCCTTCCCGGTGGAGGCGATCGCCCGGCAGGTGGAGAAGGCCGCCAGGGAGATTCTGGGCCTGTAAAAGGGCGTTTTCTCCTCTCATCCTTTGGAACGACACGGGATACGACAAACAAAAGAAAGTAGGAATTTTTGCATGGTTACCTTTCAACCGGTCCAACTGCAGGACCGTGAGTGGGCGATTCCCCTGCTGCGCAAGGGCAATATGCGGGGATGTCAGTACTGTTTTTCCACCATCTACGCCTGGGCGGAGATCTACAACGAGAAGTTTGCCCGCCAGGGGGACTATATCCTGGTGGAAAGCGGCACCAAGGAACGGTTTTACCTCTATCCCTGCGGGGAGGGAGAGCTGCTGCCGGCCTTCGAGGCGATCTTTGAGGATGCGGCGGCCCAGGGCCGTCCCCCCTGCTTCTGGGGGATCACCGAGGAGCAGATGGCGGTGATGGAGGAGCTCTTCCCCGGGAAATTTGTCTTTGAGCCCCACGACCACACCTGGGATTACCTGTACCGGATCGAGAAGCTGGCGACCCTGTCGGGCAAGAAGCTCCACGGCAAGCGCAACCACATCAACAAGTTCCTCTCCCTGTATCCGGACTGGAAGTTTGAACCCCTGACGGTGGAGAGCCTCCCGGAATGCCGGGAGATGAACCGCCAGTGGCGCAAGGCCAACGGGGAGAAGGACGACGAAAACATGGAGCTGGAGAGCATGGCCCTGCGCCGGGTGTTCGACCACTATGAGGAGCTGGAGATGGAAGGGGGCCTGCTGCGGGTAAACGGCCAGGTGGTGGCCTTCACCATGGGAAGCCAGGTGAGCGACGACACCTTTGACGTGCAGTTTGAAAAGGCTCTCACCCAGTTTGAAGGGGCCTACCCCATGATTAACCGGGAATTTGCCCGGTATATCCAGGTGAAGTACCCCCAGGTGGTCTACCTCAACCGGGAAGAGGACATGGGGGAGGAGGGCCTGCGGAAGGCCAAGCAGTCCTACTACCCGGATATCTGGCTGAAGAAGTATGAGGCCCGTCCCAAGGAGGGCCTGTAAGGAAAGGGGAACCGGCATGGCCCAGATTCGCTTTGCCCGCTGGGAGGACTGCCCCCGGCTGAAACGGCTGTGGAAGGCGGCTTTCGGCGATGAGGACAGCTACATCGACGGCTTTTACCAGGACCGCTTCTCCCCCCAGGAGACGATGGTCCTGGAGGAGGAGGGGGCCCTGCAGGCTATGCTGACCCTTCTCCCCATGGAGACGGTGCTGGCGGGCGGGGAGCGGGTTTCCACCCCCTGCGTCTACGCGGTGGCCACCAGCCGGGAGAGCCGGGGACGGGGCTATGCCACCGGCCTGCTGGCCCAGGCCCATCGGACGATGGAGGAACGGGGGGACAAGGGGGCGGTGATCGTCCCCGCCGGGGACAGCCTCTTTGCCTTTTATCGACAGCGGGGCTTTGCCGACGGGTTCTCCCTGCGGGAGCGGCGGCTGACCCCCGAGGAACTGCTCCCGGCGGCGCGGGACCCCAGGGCGCAGGTGACCGCCCTGGCCCCCGGCGAGTATCACCGGCGGCGGGAGACTCTTCTCCAGGGCAGCTGCCATGTGGACTGCGGCGAGGAGGGGCTTGTGTACCAGGACCGTGTAGGCCGCCGCAGCGGTGGCGGCCTGCTGGCAGTGGACGTAGGCCCGGTCCAGGGCTGCGCCGCCGTGGAGCGGGACGGCGACCGCCTGATTCTGAAGGAGCTGCTTCTGCCGCCGGCGGTGATGGAGGCGGGCCTGGCGGCGGTGGCAGATCGGTTTACCTGCCGGGAAATTCTTCTGCGGGCCCCGCTGGGCGCCGGCGAGGCGGGGGGAGATCCCCGGCCCTTTGCCCAGGTGCGGTGGTACGACCGGCGGCTGGCCCAGGCCTTTGCCGGGGAAGCGCCGGGGTATCTGGGCATCGCCTATGACTGAGCAGACGAAAAAGCGAGACACCGGGAACGGTTCGGCGGCCCTCCCCCGGCAGGAGGGAGCCGGTTCCCGGCAAAGGGACAGCAAAAGGAGGAGCTTTGTATGGTAGCGGTATTTTTTGCCCAGGGGACCGAGGAGATCGAGGCCCTGACCCAGGTGGACGTGCTGCGCCGGGCCGGCGTGGAGACCTGCCTGGTGGGAGTCGGCGGCAAGGTGCTGGCCGGCGCCCATGACATTGTGGTCCAGTGTGACCTGGAGGAGGGGGAGCTCCCCCTGGACCGGCTGGAGATGGTGGTGCTGCCCGGCGGCCTGCCGGGGGCCTATCACCTGAACGACTCCCCCGTGGTGCAGAAGGCCCTGGACCGGATGGTGGAGACCGGCGGCTGGATGGCGGCCATCTGCGCGGCGCCCCTGGTGCTGGGGCGGCGGGGGCTCACCGGCGGCAAGCGGGTCACCTGCTACCCCGGTTTTGAGAAGGAGCTGGCCGGCGGCCTCTACACCGGCACGGCGGTGGAGCGGGACGGCCGGATGATCACCGGCAACGGCCCCGGGGCGGCGCTGCCCTTTGCCCTGGAGCTGGTGCGCGCCCTCAAGGGGGACGAGACAGCCGAAGCGTTGGGGGGAAGCATGCAATGGCGCCGGTAGACATTCGGATCGTAAAAAGCAAAATTCGAAACGATATCAAAGAATACCGCAAGTCCCTCTCTCCCCGGGACAAGGAGGAGATGGACCGGTCGATCCTGCGGCGGATCACCAGCGTGCCGGAATACCAGGAGGCCGACCTGCTCCTCTGTTACATCTCCACCCCCATCGAGGTAAACACCCGCCCCCTGGTGGAGGATGCCTGGCGGCGGGGAAAGCGGGTGGCGGCTCCCTACTGCATTGCCGGTACCCGCAACATGGATTTTTACCTCATCACCAGCTTTGACCAGCTGGCTGTCCGCACCTACGGCGTTTGGGAGCCCATCGCCGACCAATGCGAAAAGCTGACGGACATCTCCAGCGGGGTCTGCATTGTGCCCGCCCTCTCCTACGACCTGGAGGGGTACCGGATGGGCTACGGGGGCGGGTATTACGACCGCTTTCTGGCCCGGTTCGGCGGGTTCAAGCTGGGAATTGTGTACGACAGCTGTGTGCGGCGCCGGCTGGCCCACGGCCGGTACGACCTGCCGGTGGACCTGGTGGTGACCGACCGCCGGATCCTGCATTTTCCTCCCCGGGGATGACGGCTCCCGGGGGCAGGCGGCAAAAAAGTTCCCCCGCTTTCTTTGGGAAAGCAGGGGAACTTTCGATGTAGTGCCCTTGCGGGCCGGGTACATCCGTGCTGGAGGTCAGCAGCAGGTGTTGTTGCAGCAGTCGCAGCTGCTGTTGTTGTTGCAGCAGCAACCGCAGTTGTTGTTGCTGCAGCTGTTGTTGCAGCAGCACCCGGTGTTGCAGCTTCCGCAGGAGCCGGAGCCGCAGCCACAGAACAGGATGAGGATGAGGATAATAATCCACCAGCTGTTGCAATTGCCATAACCCATAACCAGTCACCTCTTAAATTGAAGATTTGTTATATACTATGAGCAGGCTGGGAAAGGGGTTCCCCCAAGATGAATTTTCCCCTGTGCCATTGCGCCCGGGGCGATTATGCGGTAGAATAAAAAGGACAAACCGGCCTCCGCAGGCGGCCGGCCATTGCGTTCCGGCGGCCCATGACCCCCGTTCTCCCCGGCACAGGGCGGGGCGGCCTGGCGGACAATCCTGCCGGGGAATGGAGCTTACTATGAAGAACCAGCAGAACGATGCGTTTGAAAACCTAATAAACCGGATCCGGGACGGAGAGTTCGACGAGGAGCCCTCCGCCGCCGGTTCCTCCCAGCCCCAGCGGCCCCCTGCCCAGGCCCGCCAGGCCGAGCAGGGGGAGGTCCGCCCGGCGGCCCGTCCGGAACGGCCCTCCGCCCCCGGGACGGTTTCCCGGTCCCGGGAGGAGGCGGCTGCGCCGGCTCGCCGCCGCCCCGCCACCGCCCGGGGGGAGCACACCTCTCCGTCCGCCCAGCACAGAGCCCCGGAGGTCCGCCGCCCGGCGTCCTCTTCTCGGGAAGAGGGCAGCGGCCACGGCCGGCGGGAAGGGGAACGGTTTGAACTGCGGATTGAGAACAACGAATTTGAGTCTCTGCCCGACCGGTCCGCCGCCGGTGCCCGCCGGAGCGGGGGAGGCCAGCCGCCCCGCCGCCCGTCGGGGGGAGGAGGAACCGGCGGTAAGGAGCCGCCTCGCGGCCAGCCGCCCCGCCGGCGGCACAGCCGGGCCGGGCGGTGGTTCCAGGCCCTGGTGATCTCTGGGTGTATGGTGGGTGTCTCCATCTTCCTGGCCATCTTTGCCATCGGCAGCGCCAGCGATCTGTTCGGTCTGAACCAGCAGGATCAGCTGGTGGATCTCACCATCACCGACGATATGACCTTCGACGATGTGGTGGACCGGCTGGTGGACCTGGAGGTCATCGAGCAGCCCTTTACCTTCCACCTTTATGCAGGGCTGAAGAGCACCAATGTTCCCGACGAGCTGGAGGCGGGGGATTACCAGTTCAACAAGAACATGAGCTACGACGAGATCCTGCTTCTCCTCCGGCAGGGTCTGGAGGACGAGACGGTGCAGGTTACCTTCCCCGAAGGATTCACCGTCCAGGCCATCGCCAACCGTCTGGAGGAGTACGGCGTCTGCTCTGCGGCGGACTTCCTGGAGGCGGCCCGGAATGTGGATACGTCGGAATACGAGTTCCTGGCCGACATTCCGTCCGAGGGCGCGGAGGAACGGTACTACCCCCTGGAGGGCTTTATCTTCCCCGATACCTATGAATTCTATGTGGGGGAAAGCGCCGAGAACGTGCTGGGCCGGTTCCTGGACAACTTTGAGAACCGACTGGCCGACGAGGAGCTGACCGCCCGGATGGAGGAACAGGGCCTGACCCTTTACGAAACCATCACCCTGGCGTCCATCATCCAGCGGGAGTCCAGCAACACCGACAATATGGGGGAGGTTTCCTCGGTCTTCCACAACCGCTTGGCCAATCCGTCCAGCTTCCCTCTGCTCCAGTCGGATGTTACCACCTTCTATGTGCGGGATACCATCATGCCCAACTTCCCCGACCGGGCCGACGAACCCCTGGACGAGAACAACGAGTATATGCAGGCCTACAGCACCTATTACCGGCAGGGGCTGCCAGTAGGCCCCATCTGCAATCCCGGTATGGCGGCCATCGAGGCGGCCCTCTACCCGGACGAGACCAACTACTACTTCTTCGTCACCGACGACGAGGGCAACTACTACTATGCTGCCACGGCGGATGAACACGCCCAGAATATAGCGGTGGCGATGCCCAGCGGCGATGCCCACGGCACCGGCGTGGGGGCGGCAGTGCAATAACAACCGAAGAACTGGTGCGGCGCGGGAGCCCTGCGGGGCTCCCGCGTTCCGCAAGGAGGAAGGAACAACCATGAAGAAACCGGAAGTATTGGCGCCGGTGGGAGATTTTGAGCGGCTGGAGGCGGCGGTGGAGTTTGGCGCCGACGCAGTATACCTGGGCGCCAAGACGATGGGAATGCGGTCGGCGCCCGCCAACTTTACCTGGGAGGAGCTGGCCAGGGCGGTTTGCTTTGCTCACAGCCGGGGGGTGAAGGTCTACCTCACCTGCAACACCATTCCCCTCAACCGGGAGATGGACCAGGCGGAAGCCTTTCTGCTGGAGGCGCAGAATGCCGGGGTGGACGGGGTGATCGTGGCCGACCTGGGGGTCCTGATGACCGCCCGCCGGGTAGTCCCCCGGCTGCCGGTCCATATCTCCACCCAGGCGGGGGTGGTGAACTATGCCACGGCCACCGAGCTGTTTCGGCTGGGGGCAAGGCGGGTGGTGCTGGCCCGGGAGCTTTCGCTGGAGGATGTGAAGGAGATCCGCGCCCGCACACCCAAGGAGCTGGAGATCGAATGCTTTGTCCATGGGGCGATGTGCGTCTCCTTTTCCGGCCGGTGCCTTTTGTCCAATTATCTCACCGGGCGGGACGGTAACCGGGGGGAATGCGCCCAGCCCTGCCGCTGGCGCTATGCTCTCATGGAGGAACACCGCCCAGGGGAATACTATCCCATCGAGGAGGACAGCAAGGGCACCTTCCTCCTCAACGCCAAGGATCTGTGTATGCTGCCCTACCTGGACCAGCTGGCAGAGGCGGGGATCGACTCCTTCAAGATCGAGGGCCGGGCCAAGTCCTCCTATTATGTGGCGGTGGTGACCAACGCCTATCGGAACGGCGTGGACCTGTGGGCCAGGGACCCTGACCACTACCAGCCGCCCCAATGGCTGCTGGACGAGATGAACAAGGTGAGCCACCGGGCCTATTCCACCGGGTTCTATTTTGGCCCGCCCCAACAGGGACAGTACTACGAAACACGGGGTTATGTACGGGAGTGGGCCGTCATGGCCAAAGTGACCGGATGGGAAGAGGGGATGCTGTTGTGCAGCCAGCGCAACCGGTTTTTCCCCGGCGACCGTCTGGAGGCGCTGATTCCCGGTGCCCCCACCCAGGAGGTACCGGTGACCCTGCTGATGGACGGGGAGGGGAATGTGATCGAGTCGGCCCGGCATCCGGTGATGGATCTCAAGATTCCCTTCGACCATCCCCTTCCGCCAGGTACCCTCCTGCGGAAGATAAAAGAAGAATAGAATGGGTGCTCAGGCGGACGATTGGTAGGGGAGAGGAACCGACCTCCGTGTCTCTGGGAGGAAAAGAGGAAAAAACTTCGAAAAAAAGAAGAAAACCCATTGACAGCGCTCCCGGCGTGTGGTATTCTTATAAAGCTGTTTCCAAACAGCCTGGCACCCTGACAACAAAACCCCGCTGCCCGGCCGAAGAAAAAATCGGCTGGGAGGAAAAAAGGTCTTGACAAAGGCCGGCGGATGTGGTAAACTAGTCGAGCTGCTTCCGAGAGGAACGGCGAAACAGCCACCCATC
>CAJFKV010000066.1 GCA_904387055.1 Candidatus Heteroruminococcus faecigallinarum
CTTGTAGACTACGAGGTTGATAGGCTTCAAGTGTAAGCGTCGTGAGGCGTTAAGCTAGGAAGTACTAATCGGTCGAGGGCTTGACCTAACGTTCTTGGTGCTCTTTGGTAGAGAAGCATTTCGTTGTTTGGTTTTGAGGGTGCGTAAAAGCGCTCGAGTCGGTGCTAATAACGATGAGGTTCCACCTGTTCCCATCCCGAACACAGAAGTTAAGCTCATCCGTGCTGACAATACTTGGCGGGAAGCTGCCCGGGAAGATAAGTCGGTGCCGACACCAGCAAGACGGGTAATCTGCGGATTGCCCGTTTTTGCTTTTGGAATAGCGCGGGCGCGGCCCTCTAGGTATGCACCAATAGCTCAGTTGGTAGAGCAGCTGACTCTTAATCAGCGGGTCCCGGGTTCGAGTCCCTGTTGGTGCACCAAAGCTGCCTGGGAAGATAGGTCGATGCCGGATTTCGTCCCAAAAAGCCGTCCTTTTGAGAAAGGGCGGCTTTTTTGTTGCATTTGTAGGATCCATGGGATAGGATAGAGGTGACGGTTCCACCGGCCGGGTGGAGGGTGCAGCGGGAGGCTGCGTGGTTTTCCACGACCGGCGCTTCTTTCGGTGGAAAGGATGGCTGCCCAGGCAAGGAGGAGATCTTGTGGAGTATATCCCCGCTAAGACCATCGTTACCCGTACCAAGGACGAGAGCTGGTTTGGCACGGCGTACAATATGAACATCTACCGGGGCTGCTGCCACGGGTGCATCTACTGCGACAGCCGCAGCGACTGCTACCAGGTGGGGGAGTTTGACCGGGTGCGGGCAAAGGCGGACGCGCTGCGGATCATCCGGGACGACCTGCGCCGGAAGGTGAAAACCGGCGTGGTGGGGACGGGGGCCATGAGCGACCCCTACAATCCCTTTGAAAAGGAGCTGCTCCTGACCCGCCGGGCGCTGGAGCTGCTGGCCGCCTATGGCTTTGGCGTGGCAATTGCCACCAAGAGCGATCTGGTTGTTCGGGATCGGGATCTCCTCCGGGAGATTGGCGAGCAGAACCCCGCCCTGGTCAAGATCACCATCACCACCGCCGACGACAGCCAGGCCGCCAGGCTGGAGCCGGGCGCTCCCTCCAGCAGCCGCCGGTTCGCCGCCCTGGAGGCGGTGAGCCGGGAGGAGATCTTTGCCGGGGTGCTGATGATGCCGGTTCTCCCCTTTCTGGAGGACCGGGAGGAGAATATCAGGGAAATTGTCCGCCGGGCGGCGGGGTGCGGCGCCCGGTTTGTCTATCCCGCCATGGGGATGACCCAGCGCCCCGGGCAGCGGGAGTGGTTTTACCGCCGCCTGGAGGAGCAGTTCCCCGGGGAAGGGCTGGCGGAGCGGTACCGCCGCCGGTTTGGCAGCCGGTACTGGTGCCCCAGCCCCCGGGCCAAGGAGCTGTGGGAGGTGTTCACAGAGGAATGCCGCCGGGCCGGGCTCCTCTACCAGATGACCGACATCATCCGGGCCAGCCGGCTGGGGTACCAGCCCCAGCAGCTCACCTTCTGACCCCCCGTTCCAGGGGTGGTTTTCCTTCCGGCAAAAGAGGGGGGCGGCAGTACCGCCCCCCTCTTGGATTTGTTCCCAAAGAGGAAAGAGCCTCTCTACAGAGGGATCGCCTCCCGCAGGAGGCGGGTCATGGCCTCGTCCGGGTCGAAGATGGGGAGGGAGGTCCGCTTCTCCAGGGCGGCCCGGATATAGCCGAAGTGGGTGCAGCCCAAGGCGACCTGCTCCACCTGATTCTGGGCAAAGTAATCCAGCAGCTTGTCCAGCCCGAAGGCCCCCACAATCTCGTCCGGGTGCATCCCCTCCTCGATGGCCACCACCACCGGCATCAGGCTGGCGCCCAGCACGTCGCAGCGGGGGTTCCGGGCAAACATAGCCCGCTCGATGCCGTGGAGGGACTGGTTGTTGGCGGCGATGAGGCCCAGGCGGCTGCTGCGGGCGGCCAGGTGGCCGTGGACCATCAGCGGCGTCACCAGGGGAAGCCCCTCCTCTCGGCAGATGGCCTCGAAGTCCAGGGAGCCGGCCAGGGAATTGCAGTAGACCAGCAGGGCCTGCGCCCCCTCCCCCTTGGCCCGGCGAAGCCGCTCCTTGACCAGGGCCCGGCGTTCCTCCACCGGTCCCAGCTGGAAGGCGTGCTGCTCCCTGGGGCTGCTGGCAGTGGGATAGGCGAGAGGGGAAAAGCCCCCCTGGCGGCCAAGCATCTCCACCCCCATGCGGGTATCCACCGGCGTACCGGCCATGACGGCCACAATGCGGGACACGGCGATTCCTCCTTTGCGGCAATGTGGGCTTGTTTTCTCTATTATATACCGCCACAGGGAGGGAACACAAGGGGAAAGTAGATGTTTTCCACAAATTATACGGGGAATAGTGGAAATTATTCGGACGTGGCGGACTCTGCCCGATCCCACCCCTCCCGGGCCAGCCGCTGGGAAAGGGCGGACAGGGGCCGGGTGTCCTCCCAATAGGTGGGCAGGGCCTCCCGGACCAGGGCCCAGAACCGGGGAGAGTGGTTGGCCTCCCGCAGGTGGCAGAGCTCGTGGACCACGACCCCCTCCACCGCCTGGGGAGGAGCCAGCACCAGCCGCCAGCTGTAGTTGATCCATCCCTTGGGGGAGCAGGAGCCCCAGCGGGTGCGGGCGCCGGTGATCCGGATGCCCTGGATGGGCAGCCCCAGCCGCTGGGACCATTGGGCGGTGAGGGGCCGGAGGGTCTGGCGGGCCAGCGCCCGGTAGAGGGCCTCCAGGGCGGGGAGGCTCTCGGCGAATTCCCGCCCCGGCAGGAGGAACCGTTCCCCGTCAAAGGCGGCGGGGCCGTCCGGCTTCAGCTCCCACGGGTAGTCGATCCCCAGCAAGGGGAGGCCTGCAGGCCCCTCCCGGCGGACCTGTGCCCGGCTGGCTGCCCGCTGCCGGGCCGCCTGCTGGTGCTGGGCAATCCAGCCTGCCTTCTCCTCCAGGAAGGACTGGATTATCCGCTGGGAGAGGCGGAGGGGCGCCCGCACCACCAGCTCCCCCTGGGGGGTAATCTGGAGGGAGAGGGTTTTGCGGCGGGAACGGATGAGGGTATAGGCAGGCATGGGAAGTCTCCTTTCGGGTAAACAGCATCTCCCCTTAGGATAGTGCGGCGAGGGGGCGCTGTCAAGAAAAGAGGGAAGAGTTCAAAAAAAGGTCACCCTTTCGGCGGCGGGCTCTGGTACAATGGCCCTGTGGGGAGGATTTTTTCGCCCCGCGATTCCCTACCCCTCGAAAGGAGGACACACACCCATGAAACAACTGCTGATGACGCTGCTGCTGGCGCTGGCGCTGGCCCTGGGGGCCTGCAGCGGGCCCTCTTCCTCGCTGCCGCCATCCTCTCAAGAGCCTCCGGCCAGCTCCCAGCCCGCGGAGGAGGAGCCGGCCTCCCAGGAGGAGGCCCCGCCGGAGGGCCCGGTGATCCAGGAGATCGTCCCCGTGGAAGGGGACAGCCAGGACCCCTCCAGCTGCGGGGTCCCCATCTACATCGGCACCGACGGCGATTTTGCCGTCTACCGGGGGAGCGCCACCTCCCAGCCGTCGCCGGAGGACCTGATCCAGGCCATCGCCCAGCTGACCGGCTGGAACCTGACCCTGGCCCAGCCGGTGGAGGTGGTGGAGGACGGATATGCTCTGGTGTTCACCGACGACTGTTCCCTGGTTGCCGGCCCGCCCGATCCCCAAAAGGAGGAGTTCCACATGTTTGACTCGGTGCAGATGGTGGAAACCGCCCTGGACAGCATCCGGCAGACCCTGCGGGCCCAGTCGGCCGCCGATGGATTTTCCGATCCGGACCAGGTGCAGATCTATGTGAGCCTGGAGGGGGGCCGGGAGGTGAGCCTGCCGGAGGCAGGCATCCGCGTCCCCGCCGACCAGCCCTACGACGGGGTGGTTCCCCTGTCGGAATAGGGGACGTTCCCCGGTGGGAAAGGCGCCCCGGCATCCTACAAACAGAAGGCCGCCCAGCCGGGCGGCCTTCTGTTTGTAGAGCCTCTCTATTTCCACAGGGAAAACACCGCCAGCAATAGTCCGTAGAGGACCGGCTGGTGCACCAGGTAGATTCCCAGGCTGTGCCGCCCCAGGAAGGCCAGCGGACGGCTGTGCCGGCGGTAAAAGACCGCCGGGCGCCGCTCCTGGATCAGCCGCCCGGCAAAGACGCCGGCGGCATAGACAAAGAAATAGGGCAGCAGGGGGAAATAATCGCTGGAGGAAAAGCCCGGCCCCGGGAAGCCCAGGGGCGCCAGCCAGTCCAGCCGGTAGAGGGCGGCGGGCAGCGGGTGCTGCCACAGGGGGCCGATGCCCCAGTATCCCATGGGTACCCCGTAGGTGAGGAGATACAGCAGGATACAGGCGGCCAGCCCCGCCCAGGGAGGGATCCTCCGGACGGCCCGCTCCAGAGGGCAGAAGAGAAGAACGCAGACGCCGATCAGATGGAGTACCCCGAACCACACCGCCTGGCCGGGCATGACCAGGCAGGTGGCCGCCGTAATCACCATGGCGCAGAGGAGGAGCTTGCCCGCCCGGCGCAGGTTGTTGTGGGAAAAGGGGGCGCAGGCCCCCGCCACCGCGATAAAGGTGCAGCAGATGCACTCCTGCCACAGGAACGCCCCGGGGGAAAGGTACCACCCGATGGGGACCTGGAACAGGAACACCAGGTCGTACAGAAGGTGGTACAGCAGCATATTGACCAGCATAAACCCCCGCAGCTCGTCCAGCAGGAAGGCGCGGCGGGTTTGGGTAAGGGTTGGCGCCATGGGGCAGGACCTTCTTTCTTGGGATGGGTTAGGAAACCGGCGCCACCGCCACCGCCGACACCTCCATGTTCAGGGTGGTCTGCTGGAGGATGTGCTGCTCGATGATGGAACGCACCTGGTCCCCGTTGTCGATCATGGTGAGAACCAGGTAGTCCCCCACCTCGTAGATCTCCCCGTTCTGGGCCAGCTCCAGGGAGTTGTAGATGTCGTAGTTGGTAAACTCGGTAATCCGGGAAACCTTGGCCAGCTCCAGAGCATTGCGCAGCTCGTCGGCCTTGCCCTCGGCAGGGCGGAGGATCAAGACATCCGCAACGCCGTAGCTGCCGTCGGCAACACGGGAATGGTTCTCGGTGTACAGGGAGGGGTCGATCTGGAATTTTTCCTCCAGCAGCTCGTCGGTCCCTTCCTGAATCCCCCGGATCTCCACCGACTGGTAGATCTCCTCCAGGGCGGTTTCGGGGCCGGTATTCTCCTCCCCCTGGGACTGGGAGGAGGCGGCCGTCTCTTCCACCGGCTGGCAGCCGCCCAGCCCTGCCGGAATCCCCACCGCCACCGCCGCTGCCACGGCCAGGGCCACCAGGGACGGTATCTTCATGGTACAAAACCTCCTAACAACAGGCGCCGCTCCCGGCGCGGAATCCTTTCTTCATTGTACCTTGGGGGCCGGGGGGTGTCAAGCAGACCCCCCGGCCGGGGAAAAAAGTTTCAAAAAAGTTTACTTCCCGCCGGGGATGGTGTATAATAGATACCGCTCGTTTGGACGGGCAGTCAGTCGCAAGTTCCTGACTCTAAACCACACTACGAAAGGCGGCAGTGGTTCCCACTGTCGGAATGGTATCTCTTATGAACAACACTCGTTTCACCACCCGCCGGCTGGTCATCTGCGCGGTCATCGCCGCCATCTATGCGGCGGCCAGCCTGGCCCTCCCGGTACTGGCCTTCGGCAGCCTCCAGTTCCGCTTCTCCGAGGCCCTCACCCTCCTGCCGGTGCTCATGCCGGACGCGGTGATCGGCGTCTCGGTGGGCTGCGCGGTCAGCAACCTGATCGGGGCCCTCACCGGCCTCAATCCCCTGGGCCTGCCCGACGCCGTCATCGGCACCTGTGCCACCTTCCTGGCGGCCATCTGCTCCATGAAGCTGGGCCGGGTCCGCTGGAAGGGGCTTCCCGTCCTGTCGGCCCTGCCCCCGGTCCTCTTCAACGCCCTCTTCCTGGGCGCCGAGTTCACCTTCCTTTACGGCGGGGGGCTGGCGGCCTTCCTGGTCTTTGCCGCCCAGATCGCCTTCCCCGAGGCGGTGGCCACCTTCGTGCTGGGGCTTCTCCTGATCCGTGCCCTGGAGCGCAGCGGCGTGGCTGCCTGGCTGGGGAAGGAGCAGGGGCTTTCCCGCCCATCCTCCCTGTAAGAACCGATACAGAAGGCCGCATCCGGTGAATGACTTGCGCACCGGGTGCGGCTTTTTTTGTGGAAAAGCGGGCTGTACCTCCACCGGTTACCGCTTAAAACGTATAAAAAGAAGATATTATTCTGTTTCCTCCTCCAAAAGCGGCCTCCCCTACTTGACAAACGAGTTGAAACACGGTAATGTTTATTAACAAGAGAATCTTTTCTCATAATTTTTGAACGGAGTCGACGAGGATAGGGGAGAGAAGATCCATGAAAGAACGCAACACCATTCAGCGCCAGCTGACCCTTCAGGCTGTGCGGGAGCTTGCCTGCCACCCCACGGCGGAAGAGGTATATCGGTATGTATCGGCCCGCCGGCCGGATGTCAGCCTGGCCACCGTCTATCGGAATCTGAATATGCTGTCGGCCAGGGGAGACATTACCAAGGTCCAGATGCCCGATATGGCCGACCGGTTTGACCACAACACCCACCCCCACTACCATCTGCACTGCATCCGATGCGGGGCCTTTCGGGATCTGGAGATCCCCTATCAGGAGCTGCTGGATCAGCAGGCGGCGGGGAGCAGCGGCTATCAGATCGACAGCCACCAGATCGTGTTCCAGGGCCTCTGCCCCAGCTGCCAGGAGCACCAATAACAGGGGGCGGCCCTTGCCGCCTCTACCAAAAAAGGCCGCCCACCCGGGCGGCCTTTTTGCTGCTGGAAAAGGTTACAGAAGCTCGTGGGTCAAGCGGCCCAGGGTGCGGATGCCCCGGACAATCTGCTCGTCGGTGGGGGTGGAGTAGTTGAGGCGGAAGCACTGGCTGGACGCCCCCTCGGCGACGGTGAAGGCGGTGCCGGGGACGGTGGCCACCTGGTAGTCCCGGACGCTCCGGGTGCAGAAATCGGCCATGTCGGCCCCATCAGGGAGGGTGCACCACAGGAAGAGCCCTCCCTCCGGGCGGGTATAGGTCACCTTGGGGGAGAAGGTGCGGTCCATCTCCTCCAGCATCAGGGCGCACTTGCGGCGGTAGATGGCCCGGGCCTCCTGGATGTGCCCGGCCAGGTCGTACCGGGAGACATACCGGGCGCAGATGATCTGGGCCATCAGGTTGGCGGCCTGGTCCTCGTCCGCCTTCAGGACGGCCATCCGGCGGATGATCTCCCGGTCGGCGGCCACAAAGCCCACCCGCAGGCCGGGGGCGATGATCTTGGAGAAGGAGCCCACGTAGATGACCAGCCCTTCCGTATCCAGGGACTTGATGGCAGGGACCTCCTCCCCGGCGAACCGCAGGTCCCCGTAGGGGTTGTCCTCCAGGATCATCAGGCCGTGCTCCTTGGCCAGGCGGTATACTGCCTGGCGCTTCTCCAGGCTCATGGTCTGGCCGGTGGGGTTCTGGAAGTTGGGAATCAGGTAGAGCATCCGGGCCCGGGGGCAGCTGCGCAGGGCTTCCTCCAGGGCGGGGATGGAGACTCCGTCCGCCTCCAGGGGGATCCCCCGCAGCTCCAGCTTTTGGGAGCGGAAGGAGTTGAGGGAACCGATGAAGGAGGGGTCCTCGCAGAGGATGGTGTCCCCCTCGCTGCAGAACAGCTTGACCGCCAGGTCCATCCCCTGGGTGGCGCCCGACAGAATCAGGCAGTCGTCCTCCGGGCGCAGAGGAGTGTAGCGGGCGGGCACCAGCTTCCGGACCTCCTCCACCAGCGGTCCGTAGCCCTGGGGGGTGAGGGAGGACAGATCGGTAAAGGCTCCCTCCCGCAGGGCCTCGTCCACAATCTGGGCCACCTCTTTGGTGGGGAAGGCGTCGGGCGCCGGGTTGCCTGCCGCAAAGGGTACCACGTCCGACCCTACGGTGTATTTGAGAATTTCACGGATGGCCGACGCCTTCAGCGAGCCGATCCGCTGGGAAAACGGATATTCCATCAGTCTCACTACCCTCTCTTTGTCGTCTTTCTCCTATTATAGCACATTCTCCCCCGGGGGCAAGGGCTACTTGCCCGGCACCGGGGACGAAAAAAGCCGCCGGGACGCTTGGTCCCGGCGGCCGAGAAAACGAGAAAGGAAAAGGGTTGTCCCTAGATGCGGATGTTCTTCCACCGGCCGCTGAGGAACCGGCCGAAGCTGAAGGCGAACCGCAGGAACTGATCCACCAGCAGGGCGAACCAGGCGCCGATCAGCCCGCCCCCCAGGGGATAGCAGAAGAGGAAGCCCAGCCCGGGGCGCACCAGCGTGACCGAGATCACCGAGCTGAAGGCGACGAAGGCGCTGTCCCCCGCCCCCCGCAGGCAGCCGGACAGAACCAGGGCGGAGGTCTGGAAGAAGGTGACCACCGCCATGATCATGATGGGGACGGCGGTCATCTGGATTACCTCCGCGTCCCGGGTAAAGAGCTCCGCCAGCTGGGTGTGGCCCAGGACAAAGAGGAGAAAGACCAGAATGGAGGAACCGAAGGCCATCCGCTGCACCACCCGGGTGTTGACCACCGCCAGGTCGCTGCGTTTCTGGCCCAGGGAATGACCAACCAGGGCGGTGGTGGCCGAACCAAAGCCGTCCCCCACCGCAAAGGAAAGGTTCAGGATATTGAGGCTGATCTGATGGGCGGCCAGCACCAGGGTGCCCAGGTTGGCCACCACCGCCGCATAGGCAAGAAAGCCGATGCGGAGGAAGATCTGCTCCGCCAGGGAGCCGCTGCCCACCTTCCAGATGCCCGCAAGGGTCCGGCGGTCAAAGTGGATCCGCCGCCGCAGATGGATGGGCAGGTGGGTATGGCGGCTGACCACCGACCGGAGGGAGAGAAGGAATCCCACAAAGAAACCAATATCGGTGGCGATGGCCGCGCCCGCCACCCCCAGCCGGGGGAAACCGAGATTTCCCCCGATCAGCAGATAGTTGAAAACCAGGTTGACCCCGTTGGCGCTTACATTGGTAATCATCGAGATGCGGGTGTTGCCGACGCCCCGCTGGGCCGCGTTGATGGTGAGGGAGACGGCGGTGAAGAAGAGGCCGCCGTTGACAATCCGGAAATAGGCCACCGAGTCGTCGATAATGTCCGGGCCGGCGCCGGCCAGGGTGAGCAGCGGCTTTGCCAGCAGGATGGCAGCCGTCGCCAGCAGAACGGAAAAGATCGCCGAGAGGGCGGTGGCCTGGCGCAGGCACCGCTGGGCGCCCTCCATGTCCCCTTCCCCCGCCCGGCGGGCAACCACCGCCGTGACGCCCACGTTCAGCGCCACGATGACCGACAGGAAGAGGAACCGGGGCTGGACGGTGATCCCCACCGCCGCAATGGCCTCGGGACCCAGCACCCCCACCATCATGGAGTCGAAGGCGCTCACCAGGCTCACCAGCACCGATTCCACCACCGTGGGCCAGGCCAGGGAAAAGGCCTCCCGGTAGAGGGTGCCGTCCGGGGGAAGCGGCCCCAGCAGCTGATCTTCCCGGATCATGGACCGACAGGACAAAAAAGAAGGAAGACGTGTCATGGCAGATCATTCCTTTCGTCGCCGGCAGGACGAAGACCCTTCTTTTCTTTCTCCGTCCGCGCCGTATGTGTGGAGGCGCTGCCTCCTATCTTCACTATGCTGCTGTGGCTGGGCTGCGCCGCCCTTCTCCCGAGCGGGCCTGCGGCCCGCCTGCCGCTTGTGTGGGGGATTCCCCCACACCCCCTTTTGCGGGGCCGCTCCGCGCCCCGGACCCCCAGGGTGACTCTTTCTATGGAGAAAGAGTCACCAGAAAGCCAGGCAAGGGGGCATCCCCCTAAAGACCCCCAAGCAACCCGCCGAACTGCGGCGGGTTGCTTTCCTAGGGGGCGCTGCCCCCTAAGGACACAACATTTTCTCG
>CAJFKV010000067.1 GCA_904387055.1 Candidatus Heteroruminococcus faecigallinarum
CGGCAAAAGGGGGGCGCCTCCTGCGAAGGAGGCGCCCCCTTGTTTTACCCCGCAGTCCCTAGGAAAGCTCGAACATTCCGTGGTACAGGTGGTAGTAGATTCCCTTTTGGTCCAGCAGGTCCTGGTGGTCTCCCCGCTCCACAATCCGCCCCTGCTCCAGCACCATGATGGCGTTGGCGTTGCGGACGGTGGAGAGACGGTGGGCGATGACAAAGACGGTCCGCCCCTCCATCAGCTGGTCCATCCCCTTCTCAATCAGGGCCTCGGTGCGGGTGTCGATGGAGGAGGTGGCCTCGTCCAGGATCAGCACCGGGGGATCGGCCACGGCGGCCCGGGCGATGGCCAGCAGCTGCCGCTGCCCCTGGGACAGGTTGGCCCCGTCGGCGGTAACCATGGTGTCGTATCCCTTGGGCAGGCGGCGGATAAAGGAATCGGCGTTGGCGATGCGGGCCGCCCGCTCAATCTCCTCCTGGGTGGCATCCAGCTTGCCAAAGCGGATGTTGTCGGCAATGGTGCCGGTGAACAGGTGGGTATCCTGGAGGACAATCCCCAGGGAACGGCGAAGGGCATCCTTGCGGATCTCCCGCACATCGAAGCCGTCGTAGAGGATTCGCCCTCCCTGCACGTCGTAGAACCGGTTGATCAGGTTGGTGATGGTGGTTTTCCCTGCGCCGGTGGACCCCACAAAGGCGATCTTCTGCCCCGGCTTGGCATAGAGGCTGATCCCGTGGAGGATGGGGTGGCCCTTCTCATAGCCGAAATCCACCTCCTCAAACCGCACGTCCCCCCGCAGGGGAACCAGGGAGCCGTCCGGTCTCTGCCAGGCCCAGCGGCCGCTCTTTCCCTGGCAGGGAGTCAGCACGCCGTCCCGTTCTTCCACATTGACCAGGTCCACCGTCCCCTCGTCCACCTCCGGCGGCTGGTCCATCGCCCGGAAGACCCGCTCGGCCCCCGCCAGCGCCGCCAGGAGGAAGTTGCTCTGCTGGGTGAACTGGTTGATGGGGGCGGCCGCCTGCCGCACCAGGACCAGGTAGGTGGCCAGGCTGCCCACGTCGGTCATGCCCTTCATCGCCATAATTCCCCCCAGCACCGACACCAGGGCGTAATTGATGTAGGAGATGCTCACCACGGCGGGGACCATGGTGGCGGCATAGGCCTGGGCGCCGGTACCCGCCTGGCGCAGGGCCTCGTTCTTCCGGCGGAAGGTCTCCAGGTTGGCCTCCTCGTGGGTGAACACCTTCACCACCTTCTGGCCGCCCACCATCTCCTCGATGTAGCCGTCCAGATCCCCCAGATATTCCTGCTGGCGGGTGTAGTACCCCTTGCTCCGCTTCCCGCTGAACCGGATGTACCAAAACATCACCCCGTAGCAGGCAGCCACCAGGAGCGACAGCTGCCAGTTGAGGAGGAAGAGGATCACCAGGGTGCCGGCCATCTGGATAAAGCTCTGGATGGCCATGGCAAAGCTGTTGTTGAGGGCGTCGGAGATGGTGTCCACATCGTTGGTAAAATAGCTCATCACGTCCCCGTGCCGCTGGGTGTCGAAGAACCGGAGGGGCAGCGTCTGCAGATGGGCAAACAGGTCCCGCCGGATGTCAAACAGGATCTTCTGGGCCGCCTTCACCATGATCTGGGTATAGCCGTAGGAACAGGCCGCCCCCACCGCGAAGATGGCCACCGCCCCGGCCACCCCCCGGGCCAGGGCCTCCAGACCGCCCTCCGCCAGGCTGTTGACCACCGGCCGGATCATGTAGGTGCCCAGCAGGTTCCCCAGGGCGCTGAAGGTGACCAGCACCGCCACCGCCAGCAGCAGGAACCGGTGCCTCCCCATGTAGGAGAGAAGGGCCCGAATGGTATAGCCCAGGTTCTGGGGCTTTTTGCCGCTAAGCTGGCGTGCCGGCATTCTCTTCCCCTCCTTTCATCTGGGATGCGTAGATCTCCTGGTAGATGGGATCGCCAGCCAGCAGCTCCTGGTGGGTGCCTACCGCGTGGACCTTCCCGTCCTCCAGGATCACAATCTGGTCGGTCCCCATCACCGAGGTGATCCGCTGGGCAATGATGATCTTGGTCACATCGGTCATGGCCGCCAGGGAGGCGCGGATCTTCCCCTCGGTGGCGGTATCCACCGCGCTGGTGGAATCGTCAAAGATCAGGATCTTTGGCTTCTTGAGCAGGGTACGGGCGATGCAGAGGCGCTGCTTCTGCCCGCCGGACAGGTTGACGCCCCCCTGGCCCAGGTCGGTATCCAGCCCCTGGGGCATCCGCCGGAGAAATTCATCGGCACAGGCGGTCCGGCAGGCGGCCCAGAGGGTCTCGTCGTCTGCCTGGGAATCTCCCCACTGCAGATTCTCCCGTACTGTGCCGGAGAACAGGACGTTCTTCTGGAGGACAATCCCCACGCTGTCCCGCAGCGTCTTCAGGTCATACTCCCGTACATCCCGGCCGCCCACCTTTACCGTTCCCTCGGTGGCGTCGTAGAGCCGGGGGATCAGCTGAACCAGGGTGCTCTTGGCGGAGCCGGTCCCTCCCAGAATCCCCACCGTCTGTCCCGCGGGAATGTGAAGGTCCACCCCTTCCAGGGCATATTCTTTCGCCCGGGAATCGTACTTAAAGGAGACCCCTTCCAGATCCACCCGCCCGTCGGGCACCTGGGTGGCGCCCCCTTCCGGGGAGGAAAACACAATCTGCTCATCCAGCACCTGGCTGATCCGCCGGGCGCTGGCCAGGGAACGGGTCAGCAGCAGAAAGACGCCGGACAGCATCATCATGGAGTTCATCACCTGGAACACATAGCTGAAGAAGCCGGTCAGATCCCCCACCTTCAGGGAGGAATCCAGCACCATCCGCCCGCCAAACCACATGATGAGGACGATGGCCAGGTACATGCACACCTGGAAGACCGGCAGGTTCAGCACCGTGTAGTGGAAGGTCCGCTGGCTGGTGTCCATCAGGACGGTGTTCACCGCCTGGAACTTCTCCTCCTCATATTCCCCCCGCACAAAGGCCTTCACCGCCCGGATCGCGGTCAAGCCCTCCTGGACCACGCTGTTCAGCCGGTCCATCGCCCCCTGGAGGACGCTGTACATAGGGGCGGCCTTTGCCACAATGGCAAACAGAATCACCCCCAGCAGCGGCGTCCCAATGATGAACACCAGCGAGAGACGGGGATTCATCCAGAAGGCCAGGGCAATACCCATCAGCAACAGGATGGGGCTGCGCACCAGGGGACGGAAGCCACCGTTGACGGCGTTCTGCAGCACCGTTACGTCGGTGGTCATCCGGGTCACCAAGGAGGAGGTCTCAAAATGGTCCAGGTTGGAGAAGGCATAGGCCTGTACCCGCCGGTACTGGGCCTCCCGCACCCGAGCCCCCCAGCCAAAGGCCGCCCGCGCCGCATATCGTGCGTACAGCAGGCCGGTGCCCAGGGAAAACAGCGCACAGATTCCCATCTGAACCCCTTTGTGCAGGATATAGTCCAGGTCGCCGGCGGCCACCCCGTTGTCGATCAGCTGGGCCATCAGGACCGGAATAAACAGCTCAAAGGCGCTCTCGATAACGATCATCACCGCACCAATGACCATATCCCACCGGTAGGGTCCCAGGTAGGACAGCAATCGCTTGAGATCCTCCACGGTCACTCCTCCTTTTCTCGTTCCTTGCGGAAATTCTGGTAGGCCCGGGAAAGAAAATCGGCAAATTGCGCCTGCTCCTGGGGGGTAAATCCCTGCAGCATGACCTCCTCCGTTTCCCGGCACCGTTCCAGCCAGACTTCATAGGCCTGACGGCCCCGGTCGGTTAACTGCACCTGGTTGCAGCGGCGGTTGTTTTCGTCCGCCTTGCGGAGAATTAGCCCGCTTCTCTCCAGGGAATCCAGCATCCTGGACACCGCCGCCGAATCAATGTCAAAATAGCCTGCCAGCTGGCTCTGCCGGCAGGGACCATGGAAAAACAAGTATCCCAGCAGCTTTGGCTGGCCGACCTCCAGCCCCACCTCCCCCAGATAGGACCGCAGGTAATTGCGCTGGGCATGAAAGGCTCGATACAGGAGCATGTGAAAGGTCCGTTCCACCTTTTTCCTCCTTTCTTGACAAATCAATAATCGACAAGTCAATTATATTCTCTCTCCCCTGCTTGTCAAGCCATTCTCTTTCCATTTTCGCTCTCTTTCTCTTTTGCAAAAAGAAAAAGCTCGCTGCAACCGGTAACAGTAGATGCAGCGAGCTGGCGTCCCTGGGGCGATTCGAACGCCCGGCCTTTCGCTTAGGAGGCGAACGCTCTATCCTACTGAGCTACAGAGACAGCTTCTTTCATGGAAGCGGCCAAAAGGCCCCTTTCCAGTGGATTTTATTGTACAACGGGCGGAAGCGATTGTCAACCAATCGTTTTCCATTCCTGCTGTAAAAATCCCCAAAAGGGACGAATACCTGTTGCAATAGCATCACTTTTCTTGTATTATATCTTATATATGTCGGTGCCTATCATAGTCGAGGCGCATTACAGGGAGAATTGCCAATATGAGACGAGAAAAATCTTGCGGCGCTATTGTGTACCGCGAAGGCCATGGCCAAATCGAGCTGCTGCTTATCAAGCACCGGTTCGGCGGGCACTGGTCTTTCCCGAAAGGGCATATGGAAAGCGGAGAAACAGAAGTACAAACAGCTTTACGGGAGGTGAAAGAAGAAACCGGCCTTTCCATCCAGCTGGAGGAAGGCTTTCGAGAGTGTGTTGAGTATTTTCCAAAGCCTTATATAAAAAAACAAGTGGTGTATTTTCTGGGCCGTTCCCTTGGTGATGAAGCTCACCGCCAAGAAGAGGAGATTAGCGAGTTGCGCTGGGTTCCTTTGGCAGATGCCCAGCGTATGGTGACCTTTTCCAATGACAAAAATCTCCTGAAAGAAGCACGCAAGCGCTTATTCCCCGGTCCGGCCGATGAGGCTCCCGCTCAAGAGACCCATCGGAAAGAAAGAGGAGGTTCATTCCGTTGAAGAAGCAAGCAAAGCCATTTGAATCCCCACATTCGTTTTCAACAATCATGCCCGCCCGGCTTATCTGCGGTAGTTTTGCCCTGGTAATCCTGGTGGGCACACTGCTGTTGATCCTACCCATATCCAGCCGTGCCGGAACGTTTACTTCCCCGCTGGACGCTTTGTTCACAGCTACTTCGGCCACCTGTGTTACGGGGTTGATCGTTTATGATACCTATCTATATTGGACGCCTTTTGGGCAAGGGGTAATTCTGGCCCTGATTCAATGCGGAGGGCTGGGTCTCGTAACGTTGATTACCTTTTTCAATGTGGCAATCGGGAAAAAGATGGGCCTGCGCGGTCTGGATATTGCCAAAGAGTCCATTGGGATGGACAATTTTTCCGACATCCGCTCCATGGTCACATTTATTGTGGGATCTTCTTTGGCCATTGAAGCGGCCGGCGCTCTGATTTTGGCCACCCGCTTGATCCCCATGTATGGGCAAGGGGGCATCTGGATGTCTATCTTTACCGCCGTTTCGGCTTTTTGCAATGCAGGATTCGATCTATTTGGCCGGGAAGGCGCCTTTTTCTCGTTGACTCCGGTCAACACCGACCCCATCATCCTGTGCACAGTGGCTTTTCTTATTATTCTTGGCGGCTTGGGGTTTGTTGTTTACCTGGATATTCTTCGCTGGCGCAAGCGGCGCACCTTCCGCCTTCACAGCTTTTTGGTGCTGACGGTAACCGCCATCCTTATCTTTGGCGGCATGCTGCTTATCTTCCTTTTTGAATACAACAATCCCCATACGATGAAAGATATGCCGCTGCCAGTTCAGCTGCTGAATTCATTTTTCCAGTCGGTCACCTGCCGGACTGCCGGCTTCAACAGCATTGATATTGCCGCCTTGCGGGACATTACAAAGGTCGTCATGATCATGCTGATGTTTATCGGTGCTGCTCCCGCTTCTACCGGCGGTGGTGTAAAGGTTACTACCGTGGCGGTACTGGTCACCACGGTTCTTGCCGTGATTCGGGGGCAGGATGATACCATCGTTCACAAGCGGCGGGTCAAGTATCAAACCGTCTACAAAGCACTCGCTGTTTTTTCCTTTGGTTTCCTGTTGGTAGCCGTTTCCACCTTGATTATCTATATGTCTTTGGAGGGGAGCGATCCCGCCCTGTCGGTGGTGGATGTCATGTTTGAAGAGGTATCCGCCTTTGCCACCGTGGGGCTTACCAGCGGCATCACCGCCATCAGCGGGCCGGTGGCCAAATGGACGTTGATCCTCTCCATGTTTATCGGCCGGGTTGGGCCGGTTTCCCTCGCCCTTTCTCTGGCCATGCGTCCCCGTTCCGGTCAGCGGGCCATGCTCCCCGACGGACAGATCATGGTGGGGTGATCTCCTCCCGCCCGATTTTTGGTGCAGGGCTGTCCGGTCTTTTCCGGACGGCCCTGCTTTTTGTTGGAATGCCGGGAAGATTTTTTGCCATAGGCAGGCACGGCCCGTTGCTATTTTTCCAAAATGCGTTATACTGACAATAGAAATCTCGTGTTGTTGACGCCCCATAAGGCACTGAAAAAGCATGTTGTATCCACGGGTATTCATGCTGTTTTGCCCTTGTAACGGCGCGGGCTGCCGCCGTCGGAGAAAGCAGGGCGGGCGAATTCGTGTCCAGAGGGCTGTTGCAAAGAAAGGGGAGATCCGCTATGACATCCGCAGACTATTCCCAGGTGGTTCGGCTGGTGCAGAATGCCCGGGAGATCATCTTTGACCGGGAGCTGGCCCACCAGGTGACCAAAAAAGGGCTGGCCGACTATGTAACCCAGGTGGACTTTGCCGTCCAGGACTATCTCCGCCGGGAGCTGTACAGCCGCTGGCCCCAGATCGACCTGATGGCCGAGGAACAGAAGGACCGCCCGCCGGTGGAGGGCCGGCAGGTGTGGATTCTGGACCCCATCGACGGAACCACCAACCTGATCCGGGGATACCGGCACAGCGCTGTTTCCCTGGCCTTGTGGGACCGGGACCATCTGGCCTTTGGGGTGGTGTACAATCCTTTCAGCGAGGAGACCTTTACCGCCGCCCGAGGGGAGGGTGCCTTTCTCAATGGTCAGCCCATCCAGGTGGGGGACGCCGCCTCCATCGACCAATGCCTGGTGACGGTGGGGACCTGCCCCTACCGAAAATCCAGCGCCGCCGTCAACTTTCCCCTCTTCCAGCAGGTCTTTCTGGAATCGCTGGACCTGCGCCGCTCCGGGTCGGCGGCTTTGGATCTGGCTTATCTGGCCTGCGGCCGGATCGACTGTTACTTTGAACTGGATCTCAAGCCCTGGGACTATGCCGCCGGGACGCTGCTGGTGCAAGAGGCCGGCGGCCGGGTGACCGGCTGGCGGGGAGAAACCCCCAACCTGGCCCAGAACTGTGACCTATTGGCCACCAACGGTCCGGTGCATGGTCATCTTCTGGACCTGCTGGGAAAGGCGCTGGACCAGGAGACCCGCTGATCACGATATAACGGAAAAGGAGGCAACACCTATGCACTGCACCCTGCGGCCCTGGACCATGGAGGATGCTGGTCCCTTGGCCCTTCTGTGCTCCAACCTGGCGGTCCAGAACAACCTGCGGGACGGCTTTCCCTATCCCTACACCAAACAGGACGGGGAGGCCTTTCTGGCCTCGGTGCTGGCCGCCGACCCTCAGGAGCTTTTCTCCTTCGCCATCCTGGCGGACGGTCAGCTGGCGGGCAGCATCACCGCCTACCGCCAGGGAAACATTCACCGCCGTACCGCCGAGCTGGGCTACTACCTGGGGGAACCCTACTGGGGAAAGGGAATCGCCACCTGTGCTGTTCAGCAGTTCTGCCGGCATCTTTTTGCCACTACCGACCTTCTCCGCATCTTCGCCGAACCTTTTTCCACCAATCGCGCTTCCTGCCGGGTGCTGGAAAAGGCTGGCTTCCAGCGGGAAGGGCTCCTGCGGAAGAATGCCGTGAAGAATGGTGTTGTCCGGGATATGGTCCTCTACGCCCTGGTGCGGGAGGAGTAGGGAAGAAACCGAAAATTTACGGAGCGGGCGGCATCGACGCCCGCTCCGTGTCGTTGCCGGGAAGATTTTTTTGCAAAGGGAATTGCGCGCCCCTTTGCAATCTGATAAGATAGGGGAAGTACGCCGTCAACACAAGAGGAGGAGACACGACGACCTATGAAAAAGCAACTTGATCTGCTGGAGGGCTCCATCACCGGGACCCTGGCCAGGCTGGCCTTCCCCATTATGGGCACCTCCCTCATCCAGATGGGCTATAATCTGGTGGATATGATTTGGATTGGCCGGCTGGGCAGCGATGCGGTGGCCGCTGTAGGCGCGGCGGGGATGTATATGTGGCTGGCCAGCGGCGTCACCGCTATCCCCCGTACTGGCGGCCAGGTCACCGTTGGACAGTGCCTGGGGGCCGGCAAGCGGGAGGAGGCAATCCGCTTTGCCCGGGGAGCCCTCCAGATGGGCACCGTCCTGGGGGTGCTGTTCGGCCTCCTCTGCCTGATCTTCCACCAGCCCCTCATCGCCTTCTTCCATCTCAACAGCCCCCAGGTTATCCAGGATGCCCAGGTTTACCTGATGATTACCTGTGGCCTGGTTGTGTTCTCCTTTCTGGATTTGGTGTTGGGCGGCATTCTCACCGCCACCGGCAATACGGTTACTACCTTTCGGGTCACCGCCATCGGCCTGGTGATCAACTTTATTCTGGACCCGGTGCTCATCTTCGGCGTTGGTCCCTTCCCCCGCCTGGAGGTAGCCGGCGCAGCCATCGCCACCGTCTTTGCCCAGTTTATGGTGTTTCTTCTCTACCTAGCGGCGGTCTGGCGGGAACCGATTATCTTCCAGGACCTGCACATCCTTCACCGGACGCCCTGGGGGCATCTGGGCAAAATTGGGGCAATCGGCTTTCCTCCTGCCATCCAGGAGTGCATCTTCTCCGGTATCGGGATGGTGGTAGCCCGGATTGTCGCCGGCTGGGGAGACGCCGCCGTGGCGGTGCAGAAGGTGGGCGGCCAGATCGAATCCATCTCCTGGATGACTGCTTCCGGTTTTTCCACCGCCATCAACGCCTTTGTGGCCCAGAACTACGGGGCCGGCCAAAAGGAACGGATCAAGAAAGGCGTGGCCACCTCCATGGCAATCATGGCCGCCTGGGGAGCCTTCACCACCATATTGCTGGTGGTGTTCCCCGAGTTTTTCTTCCGCATCTTCATCACCGAGGAGGAGGTCATCCCCATGGGGGTGGACTACCTGCGGATCATCGGCCTGTCGGAAATCTTCATCTGCCTGGAGGGTGCGGCCACCGGCGCCTTCCAGGGGCTGGGCCGCTCGGTCCCTCCCTCCATTACCGGCGTGGTTCTCAATCTGGCCCGTATCCCTGCCGCCCTTTTCCTCACCTCCACCTTTTTGGGGCTCAATGGGGTATGGTGGGCACTCAGCCTCTCCAGTGTCCTCAAGGGCACCGTCCTCTCCCTGTGGTTCTACTTTTTCTTCCGCCGCTACTACCGCCGGGACGACGCTTCCTCCCCCCTCGCCCTTTCCTCCCGTTAACGGGAACCGCTTCCCCCGCCTTGTGGAAAGGTGGGGGATTTTTGTTTCCCTGGGATGCCCCTGCCCGGCCCGCAGCAAGCAGTCAAGACCACCCCTAAGAGGGGTGGCTTGACGAGCGGCCTAAAAGGCCGAAAGACAAGCCAGCGCCTAAATGACGCTGGCTTGAACTTTGTTCAAG
>CAJFKV010000068.1 GCA_904387055.1 Candidatus Heteroruminococcus faecigallinarum
GATTGCCAAGGGGGATGCCCCCTTGGCGAGCTTTCTCCCCTATCTTTCGCGGTCGAAAGATAGGGTCGGGGGGTCCGGGGGGCGAAGCGCCCCCGCCGGCAGGCGGGCCGCAGGCCCGCACGGGAGAGGCGGCGAAGCCGCTCCCCTACGGCCGGTCTTCCACCGGCGGCTGGTAGGTCCCTTCCTCCGGCGTTCCTTCTTCCGAGGACTCTGCTTCGGAGGAAGAGTTCTCTTCACTGGAACTGCTGTCCGCCGAGGATGCCTCTTCCCCTTCCCTCTCTTCACCGGCAGAGCTGCCGTCCTCGGCGGGAGCTTCCCCCTCCGAGGAGTTCTCCCCCTCCGCCTCGCTGCTTGCCTCCGGGGCAGCCTCATCCGAAGCGGGCCCCTGGGCCGAGGAGGACGGGTTCCCCGCATCCTCCAATAGCTGCTGGGAAAGGGTGGGCAGCTGGATCAGCTGGGTGGCGGTCGCCCCATACAGCTGCCCACCTGCCGCCACAATCACCCGGCTGTCCTGCCGGTCCAGATGGGCGCTCTGCTGCAGATCCCGGGAATAGGCATCGATCCCCCATTCCCCCAGGAAATAGATGGCGTCGCTGCCCACCGTCATCTGGCTGGCCGCATTCTCCAGGGAAACGCTGTTCTCCTGCCGGAACCCGTCGGTCAGGGTGTGCAGGGTCAGCTGGGTGTTGTCCCCGTGGTCATCCAGAACAAAGATCAGCTCCCCGTCCTCCAGGAAGAAATGGCGCAGCTGCCGCCCTCCAAAGCTCCAGCTGGAGATCTCTTCCCCTCGCTGGTTGTAGAGGGCCGCCTGCCGGTCGGTGAGGATGGCCACCTGCCCCTGGCTGTTGAAGGACAGTCCCATCACCAGCTGTCCCCGAAAGGGAATCGACGCCTCCGGCTGGTCGTCGTCGGTGCTGAGCAGGGTGACCATCGAGACCAGTTCTCCATTTTCGGCGGTCACCTCGTGAACGGCCAGCTGGCTGCCGTCGCCGTTAAGGGCCACGTCCACCACCATCTGCTCGGTGTACCAGTGCCAGATCTCCTGGAAGTGCGAATCGTAAACGGTGATCTCCCGCTGGTACTGGGACGAGGAACGGCAGAGGGCCACCGTTCCGTTCTCGGCCATGGCGGCGGAAAAGATCTGCCCGTCCTCCAGCTGGAGGGTCCACAAATTGGCCGAATGGCTGTCCACCCGCAGCTGCCGTCCCCCCCGGTCAAAGGTGAGGATCCGGTTGTCGTTGGTGATGCAGAGAGGATTGCTATACCCATGGCGGAAGCTGGCGCTCTCCTTGGCGCTGGGGGTATAGATGGTGAGGGTGGACTCGGTCACCAGGGCGATGTCCCGCCCCAATGAGTAGAGGTCCGCCTCTCCCCCCAGATCCGCCTCCACGGGATAACCGGGACCGCTTCGCAGGGAGGCAAAAAAATCCTGGAGGCGGGTGGTCAGGTCCGCCTCGTATAAAAAGGTCCGGGCCGCCAGGGCCAGCGCCACAACCGCCCCGATGACCGCCAGGATGCCCAGCCGCCGCAGCAGCCGCTTTTGGGCCCGCTTCCGGCGGGCCTGTTCAAATTCCGTCCGTTCTCTTTTGGCCATGGCGGGTCCCTCCTTTCGGTCGGCAGTTTTCTGCTGGGGCGGGGTCGTCCCAGCCAGTCAAAGAGAGGGCCAGCCCGGCAGGTCGTAGTACACCTGTTCCAGGAAAAGCCCCCACGGCGGCAGGGTATCTCCCGCCCTGGACCGGTCGAGGGAGTGGAGAATCTCCGCCACCTCCTCCGGCGGACGGCGCCCCTCCCCCACCTGGAGAAGGGTCCCCGCCATGATCCGGACCATGTTGTACAAAAAACCGTCCCCGGCAACGACAAAGGTCACCAGCTCCCCCTCCCGGGCCACCCCGGCCCGATGGATGGTGCGGACCTTATCCTCCACCGATCCCCCCGCGGCGCAGAAGGCGGAAAAATCGTGGGTACCCACAAAGGCCTGGGCCGCCTGATCCATGGCGGCCTCGTCCAGGGGCCGGCCGGTCCGATAGACCCTCCCCTCCAGAAAGGGGTCCCGCACCAGGGAATTGTGAAACCGGTAGGCATACTCCTTCCCCAGGCAGTTGTACCGGGCATGAAAGCCCTCCGGCACCTCCCGGCAGTCCAGCACCGACAGATCCGGCGGCAGGATGGCGTTGAGCCCCCGCACCAGCCCCATGGGCGGGATGGTGCTGTCACAGGCCATGGACAGGCAGAACCGGGAGGCATGGACCCCCGCGTCGGTGCGGGAGCAGCCCTTCACGTCCCACCGGCGGCCCAGCAGCTTCTCCACCCCGTCCTGGAACACCTGGCAGACGGTGATCGCATTCTCCTGTACCTGGAAGCCGTGATAGCCGCCGCCCAGGTACCGGATGGTGATCAGCAGGTTGCGCATCACCGGATCACCAAATTCAGGGCGATTACACTGCCCAGGCAGGCCGCCATCACCACCGAGGCGGCAATGTCCCGGGAGGCAATCTTCAGCTGCTTCATCCGGGTGCGGCCCTCGCCGCCCCGGTAGCACCGGCACTCCATGGCCATGGCCAGCTCATCCGCCCGGCGGAAGGCCGACACAAACAGGGGAATCAGGATGGGAACCAGGGCCTTGGCCCGCTGCACCAGGCCCCCGCTCTCCATATCGGCCCCCCGGGCCTTCTGGGCGGACATAATCTTGTCGGTCTCCTCCACCAGGGTGGGGATAAACCGCAGGGCGATGGTCATCATCATGGCCAGCTCATGGACCGGCATCCGGAACCGCTTGAGGGGGGAGAGCAGCCGCTCGATGCCGTCGGTGAGGACGATGGGGGAGGTGGTGTAGGTAAGCAGGGAGGTACCGGCAATCAGGCAGATGATCCGCACCGCCATGAAGACCGCCGTCTGGAGGCCCTCGGCGGTAATGCGGATGATCCACCACTGCCACAGGGTTCTCCCGTCCACAAAGAGCATGTTCAGCACGGCGGTAAAGAGGATGATGGGCACCACCGGCCGCAGGCTCCGCAGAATCATCTTGAGGGGGATGCGGCTCACCAGGTAAAAGACCAGCAGCATCACCACCCCGAAGGCCAGCGCCGCAGGGTTCCCCGCCACAAAGAGCAGAACGATATACACCAGCGTCAGGATGATCTTTACCCGGGGATCCAGGTTGTGCACCGGCGATCGGCCGGGAAAGTATTGACCGATGGTGATGTCCTTAAGCATGGGGGCCCGCCTCCTTTCCCTGGGGGTACCGCTCCAGCAGCTTGCGCACCGCGTACCCCATGGTGTAGACGTTTTCGGGCACGTCCAGCCCCTCCCGCCGCAGGCCGGTAAAGATCCGGGACACCTGGGGCACCGACAGGCCCAGTCCCTCGATCTCCTCCTTCCGGGCAAACACCGCCTCCACCTCGTCGTAGATGGCCACCCGGCTCTTGGCCATCACCAGCACCTTGGTGGTGTAATTGGCGATGTCCTCCATGCTGTGGGAAACCAGCAGGATGGTGTTCTTCCGCTGCTGGTGATACTCCTTGATCTGCCCCAGGATCCGGTCCCGACCCCGGGGGTCCAGCCCGGCGGTGGGCTCGTCCAGGATGAGGACCTCCGGCTCCATGGCCAGCACCCCGGCGATGGCCACCCGCCGCTTCTGCCCGCCGGACAGCTCAAAGGGGCTCTTGTCCAGCTGCTCCACCGTGAGCCCCACAAAGCGGGCCGCCTCGGTCACCCGCTTGTGGATCTCCTCGGGGGGAAGGCCCATGTTGCCCGGCCCAAAGGCGATATCCTTGTACACCGTCTCCTCAAACAGCTGGTATTCCGGATACTGGAACACCAGCCCCACCTTGAACCGGAACTGGCGGATGGCCTTGGGATCGGCCCAGATGTCCTGTCCGTCCACATAGATCTTGCCGCTGGTGGGCTGGAGCAGACCGTTGAAATGCTGGATCAGGGTGGATTTCCCCGACCCCGTGGCCCCGATCACCCCCAAAAACTCCCCCCGGGCAATCTCCAGATTGACGTCGGCAACCGCCGTCTTTTCAAAGGGAGTCCCCTGGGAGTAGGTATGGGTCAACTGCTCGGTCTTGATAACTGCCGTTTCCACTTGGTTGTGCACCACCTTTCCGTCCGGCCCTCAGGAGGGAACCGCCTGCCCCTTCAGGTAGGCGGCTATCTCCCGAATGCACTCTTCTTCCCCAATGATGTCCGGGCGCAGCTTCCAGCCCGCCGCCCGCAGCTCGTGGACCAGCTCGGTGGTCTGGGGCACGTCCAGCCCTACGTTTTTCAGCGTCTCCACCTGGGAGAAGACCTGCCGGGGGCTGCCGTCCAGAAGGATGACCCCCTCGTCCATCACCACCACCCGGTCGGCCTGGGCAGCCTCGTCCATGTAGTGGGTGATGAGGGCCACGGTGATCCCCTCCTCCTTGTTGAGTCGGTGGATGGTGGCCAGCACCTCCCGGCGGCCCTTGGGGTCCAGCATGGCGGTGGGCTCGTCCAGCACGATGCACCGGGGCCGCATGGCGATGATGCCGGCGATGGCCACCCGCTGCTTCTGCCCGCCGGACAGCTGATGGGGGGCGTGCTCCCGGTATTCATACATCCCCACCGCCTTGAGGGCCTCGTCCACCCGGCGGCGGATTTCGGCGGGCTCCACCCCGTTGTTCTCCAGGGCAAAGGCCACGTCCTCCTCCACAATGGTGGCGACGATCTGGTTGTCCGGATTCTGGAAGACCATCCCCACCCGCTGGCGGATGTCGTAGAGGTGCTCTTCCTCCCGGGTGTCCATCCCTTCTACCAGGACCCTTCCCCCCATGGGCAGGAGGATGGCGTTGAAATGCTTGGCGAGGGTGCTCTTCCCGGAGCCGTTGTGCCCCAAAATGGCCAGGAACTGGCCCGCGGGGATCTCCAGGGAGACCTCCTTCAGCACCAGCCTGGTGGTATCCTCCTCCTCGTATCGGAAGGAAACCTTCTCCGCTTCAATGATCTTGTTCACTCTGCTCGTTCCTCCTGTGGGGCCCTTACCCCCGGGTCCAGATGGCGGTGGAGCCGCAGGGCAGGTTGTAGCCCGTTGCCTCCACCGGCAGGCCGATTTCCGACGAGGCGACCGTCCCGCCGTACCGGCGGGCCACCGTCACCCCCAACAAATATTCCATCACCGCCGGGGACAGGCCGGTGGTGTACGAATTGAGAAGAAAGAAGAGGGGATTGTCCCCCAGCACCCCGGCACACAGGTCCACCAGCCCGTAGATGCTCTCCTCCAGCTTCCACAGCTCCCCTCCGGGGCCCCGCCCGTAGGAGGGGGGGTCCATCACCACCCCGTCGTACCGGTTGCCCCGGCGGATCTCCCGCTCCACAAACTTTTGGCAGTCGTCCACAATCCACCGGATGGGCCGGTCCGCCAGGCCGGAGAGGGCCGCGTTCTCCCGCGCCCAGGTCACCATCCCTTTGGAGGCGTCCACATGGCAGACCGACGCCCCCGCCGCCGCGCAGGCCAGGGTGGCGCCGCCGGTATAGGCAAAGAGATTGAGCACCTTGATGGGGCGGCCGGCCCTGCGGATCAGCTCCCCCATCAGGTCCCAGTTGACCGCCTGCTCGGGAAACAGGCCGGTGTGCTTGAAGCCGGTGGGCCGGATGGAAAACCGCAGCCCCTTGTACCCAATCTCCCATTGGGTGGTCAGCATGGCCGGGTTGTCCCACCGGCCGCCCCCCTTCTGGGAACGGAGATACCGGGCGGCCGCCTGGTTCCACAAGGGGCCGCGGGGGGTGTCCCAGAGTACCTGGGGATCGGGCCGGATGAGGAGGGTATCTCCCCACCGTTCCAGCTTCTCCCCCCGGGAGGTATCCAGCAGCTGAAAATCGGTCCATTGGTCGGCAAGTCGCATTCTGTTCCTCCCATCTTCGCCGGGCGCAATTGTCTTGGTGCCCGTTCTATTCCTCCTCCAGCAGGCTCAGCTGCTGGCTGCTCTCCTGGATAACCGGGGGCCGCAGCCCCAGATGCTCGTAGCCCGCCGGGGTGACGCACCGCCCCCGGGGGGTCCGGCTGAGAAAGCCGATCTGCATCAGGTAGGGCTCGTAGATGTCCTCGATGGTCACCGCTTCCTCCCCCACTGCCGCCGCCAGGGTCTCCAGCCCCACCGGGCCGCCCCCGTACAGCTGGATAATGGCCGAGAGGATCCGCCGGTCCTGGTCGTCCAGCCCCAGCCGGTCGATGGCCAGCCGGTCCAGGGCGTGGTCCACAATCTCCCGGGTGATCCGGCCGTCCCCCACCACCTGGGCAAAGTCCCGCACCCGCTTCAGCAGCCGGTTGGCCACCCGGGGGGTTCCCCGGCTGCGGGCGGCCAGCTCCTGGGCGCCCTCCTGGTCACAGGGGATCTCCAGGATCTGGGCGCTGCGCAGGATGATCTGGGCCAGCTGGTCGGGGGTGTACAGCTCCAGGCGGAGGATCACCCCGAACCGGTCCCGCAGGGGGGCGCTCAGGCCTCCCGCCCTGGTGGTGGCCCCCACCAGGGTGAACCGGGGAAGGTCGATGCGGATCGACCGGGCCGACGGCCCCTTGCCGATGATGATGTCCAGGGCATAATCCTCCATTGCCGGGTAGAGGACCTCCTCCACACTCCGGTTGAGGCGGTGGATCTCGTCGATAAAGAGGAGGTCCCCCTCCGCCAGGTTGGTGAGCAGGGCGGCCAGGTCCCCCGGCCGCTCGATGGCCGGGCCGGAGGTCACCCGCAGATTGACCCCCATCTCGTTGGCAATGATGCCCGACAGGGTGGTTTTCCCCAGCCCGGGAGGCCCGTAGAGAAGGACATGGTCCAGCGCCTCCCCCCGCTTTTTGGCCGCTTCGATGTAGACCGACAGGTTTTCCTTGGCTTTGTCCTGGCCGATGTATTCCGAAAGGCTGCGGGGGCGGAGGGACAGTTCCCCTTCCCCGTCGCCGCCGGTGTATTCCGGGGTGACAATCCGGTTTTCAAAGCTCATGTCGTTGTCGTAAACCGCCACCGTCTTCCTTCCCCTTTCTCTACCGGCGCATCAGACGCTTGAGGCCCGCCTTGACCAATTCCTCCACCGGCAGGCCCTCCTCCAGGCCGCTGATGGCCGAGGCCGCCTCGCTCTGGGTATAGCCCAGCGCCACCAGGGCGCTCACCGCTTCTCCCACCGGGGAGTGCTCCTCCAGCAGCCCTCCTGCCGCCGCCGGGTCCATCCCCGCCTGGACAGCCGCCCCGCTCAGCTTGTCCCGCAGCTCCAGGACAATCCTCTGGGCGGTTTTGGGGCCCACATTGGGGGCCTTGAGGGCCTTGGCGTCCCCGGCGGTGATGGCCAGGATCAGCTTGGGCAGGGAAATGCTGCTTAACAGGGAGACGGCCGCCTTGGGCCCCACCCCGTTGACCCCGATGAGGAGCTGGAACAGCTCCCGCTCCTCCTTCTGGGCAAAGCCGAAGAGCTCCACCCCGTCCTCCCGCACCTGGAGCCAGGTATACAGGGTTACCGGGCTGCCGGCGGCGGGCAGCTGCTGAAGGGTGGCGGCGGATACCAGGCACCGGTATCCCACCCCGCCGCAGTCCACAACGGCAGAAACGGCGTCCTTCTCCAGCAGGCGCCCGTTCAGGCAGTAGATCATGGTTGTTTCGTCCCTTCCTCTCAGATGCTCCCCTGGCGGATCCGCCGGGAGAGGTCGCTGCCGCCGCAGTGGGCGTGGCAGATGGCGATAGCCAGTGCGTCGGCGGTGTCGTCCGGCTTGGGAATCCGGGGCAGGCCCAGCAGCCGCTTGGTCATCTCCTGCACCTGGCTCTTGACCGCCCGGCCGTACCCCACCACCGCCTGCTTTACCTGCACCGGCGTATACTCAAAAACCGGGATGCCCTGGCGGCTGGCCGCCAGCAGGATCACCCCTCTGGCCTCCGCCACCGCGATGCCGGTGGTCTTGTTGTTGGTAAAAAAGAGCTGCTCCACCGCCATGGCCTGGGGGCCTGTCCGGCGGAGGATCTCCTCCACCCCGGCGTAGATTTCCTGGAGGCGGAGGGGAAAGTCGGTCCCGGCCTGGGTGGTCACCGCTCCATATTCCACGGTGGAAAACCGGTTGCCCCCGTAATCCACCACCCCGTAGCCCACAATGGCATAGCCCGGGTCAATTCCGATGATTCTCACGTGCTGTTTTCTCCCTCCATGGGAACCGTTCCTCCAGGCGGAAATCCCCTTCCCACCGGCCTGCAAGGCCCGTTACCCCAGAGGAACCCATAATGAGATATTATACCACAACCCGTTCCCCCACACAACCAGTCCGCCGTCTTTTGCAAAACGGCAACGATTTTTTCATATTTTTTTCAAAAACCCCTTGTTTTTTCAAAAAAAGCTGATATAATAAGTAACGTCGCTTAACAAAGCAGACGGAAAATTAAACAAAACGGACGATTAGCTCAGTTGGTAGAGCATCCGCTTGACGTGCGGAGGGTCAGGAGTTCAAGTCTCTTATCGTCCACCACCGGTGCTGTTCCTGCAATAGTGGGGGCGGCATTTTTTTGTTCCAAACTCTCTCTATTCCCGTTTTATATCCATTGACAGGAAAAAAGTTTAATGAATTAGATTCCTTACAGAAGGCTTGCACTTTTGGAACGAATGTGGTATTTTAAACATACAATGCCAATAGAATATTTTGAAATGCGTTTGATATGGAAGAAGTAGCAACCAAAGCCCTGGATAGAGAACGGACGTCACAGGCTGAAAACGTCCGTGCAGGTGAGCTGGGAGTGAAATGCGTCCATAAAGCACGCAGGGGGAACGTTTTTCCAGTATCCCTGTGCGCAGTGAGCCGGCGTTACCTGGGCTCGTTTGTTCGAAAGTGACAAATAGGAGTGGAACCGCGGGTTTTCAGTCAGCTGAAATCGCCTCCGTACAATCCGGAAAACCGGATGGGTATGGGGGCGTTTTGTTTTTCCGTGGATTCCACTAAGGAGGGCATGTGACATGTTTGATACCATTCGCGCGGATTTAAATGCCGTACGACAAAGAGATCCAGCTTCCCGTTCTTCCCTGGAGGCGGCGTTGCTGTATTCCGGTTTCCATGCCATATTCTGGTACCGGATTGCTCACCGGCTGTACCGTAGGCATCTGTTCTTTTTCGCACGGTTGATTTCCCAGATGGCCCGCTTTTTTACCGGAATTGAAATCCATCCCGGAGCCACTATCGGAAAGGGGCTATTTATTGACCATGGAAGCGGGGATGTTATTGGGGAAACCACCATCATCGGGGAAAATTGCACCCTCTATCAAGGTGTAACCCTGGGCGGAACTGGCAAAGATAAGGGAAAGCGACATCCCACACTCGGCAATAATGTCCTTGTCGGAGCGGGCGCCAAAGTACTCGGCCCGTTTACCATCGGGGACAATGTCAAGATTGCG
>CAJFKV010000069.1 GCA_904387055.1 Candidatus Heteroruminococcus faecigallinarum
TCGTCAGGATGTACGACTCCACCCGCCCCGTTTTGCCAGATCCAGCATTCCAACGCAGAATTTCTGCCACGGCTCCAATGTAGTCAGCGACGGGTCGCCCTCCCGGATGCGCATCGTCCGGCGAATCTCCTTGGGGATGACCACCCGCCCCAAGTCGTCGATTCTTCTTACAATTCCTGTGGCTTTCATCCAGATTGTTCCTCCTTGTTCTATTCAAATGCGGTATGTTCGGCAGATTTAGTATGTTCCTGGCGCTGGAATTTATGTGAAAAGAGAAAACGCGCCATCAGGAATCTTCTGGATGGAAAAATCCGCCGCAGATCCCATCGTTCCTGCATGTCACCCCCTTTTCCGGTTTCCCCGGGGACACCGGGCGGGAAGAATCCCCCCTTCTTTTGTCTGGAACTTTTCCCCTTCCTGTGGTATTCCGGACTGATTCACCGCCGTTATCAAGGCCAACATCAACCTCTTTCTGGCCCAGGCGGAGGGCCCTGCCAGGATGATCGACCACTATATCCACTTTTACAGCCATGAGCGCATCCTGGTAAAGACAGGAGAGGCGCCGCTGGCGCGACGCCTCTCCTGCCAAGCACTCAATATTTCCTACCAGGGCTCTTTTTTGTACTGTCCGCACAATCTGGGGCAGTTCACAGTTCATTCCATTCCGGAGCGTTTTTCCATTTGCAGCGCGAAATGGCGTTTTTGTGGGATGGCTCAAGCCTCCTCCGCCTCCTGGTGGAGGGGCAGGGTGGGCACCTGCCGGCGGCGGAACACCCCCGACAGGAGGAAGAAGCCGTAGAAGAGGGCCGCCGTTACCAGGGAGAAGAGCAGGTCCCCCCACCCGATCACCTGGTTCTGAATGGCGGAGGGATCGGCAAAGACCCCGATCATGTTGTTGTTGAAGAAATGCAGGATGGTAGGCACCCAGACGTTCTGGGTCTTGGAATAGGCATAGCCGAAAAAGATGGCATAGCTGATGCAGGTAATCTGCTGGGCCAGGAGGCTCTGGAGCCAGGTGTCCGGGCTGTAGAAGAAGAGGTTGATGGGCAGGTGCCAGATGCCCCACAGCACCCCCAGCAGCAGGACGCCGCCCATGGGGCCGAACCGCTTTTGCAGCAGGGGCTGCAAAAAGCCCCGCCAGCCGTATTCCTCCCCAAAAAAGGCGGTAAACACCAGGAAAAAGTTGAGGGGGAGGCTCAGGAAGGTAATCAGCTGAAGAAGGGGGCTGAAGAAGATCTGGGACAGGGCCTCCATCCCGCCGAAGAGCAGGCTGGGCAGGATGGTCCGGCCCAGATAGAGGGCCAGGAACAGCAGGACATAAAGCCAGGGCCGCTTCTTCCCTTCCCCGGTAAAGCGAAGGCCGTAGGCCGTCCGCTTCTCCTTTTTGTCCAGGAAGTAGAAGATCCAGCAGAGGACGGTGCCGGCAATGAGCACCAGCTGGCCGTAGAGGGACCAGGGCACGGCGGGCATGAAGGAGCTGGCCAGGCAGATCAGGATCATCGCCCCGGTCAGCACCAGGAAGGCGCCGTAAAAACGGCGGGGCATCCGAGGATCCCCCCGCCGGGTGAGGAGCATGGCCAGCATGACCCCGGCGGCCGGATAGTACATCTGGGCATTGGGATAAAAGCTCACGTCCCCGCCGGCATAAAAGGTGATCCCCATCAGCACCCCCAGCAGATAGGGGAGGGCAAAGGCCGTCAGGGCAAAGATCAGCAGTTGTTTCCGTTCCAGGGCAGTCCAGTTCATGGGGAGTCCTCCTTCGCCGGCCGGGCGGGATCAACCGCCGCGCCGGTACATGTAATTTCAATAGCGGCTCTATTATAGCCGTTTTTCTTTCCCATTGCCAGCCCAAACGGAAAAATCCTCCCTGGCAGGGAGGATTTTTGTTGCGCAGCAACAAACCACCGCCTCTATTCGCCCGGTTTCTTCCCTTTGCTTTTTGGGGGGCGGGCGGCGGGGTCGGTCAAGCCGGGGATCGCCCCGCCGGCGATGGCCCACAGGTACAGGCTGGCCACCGTTCCATAGGGGGAGTAGCGCTTGGCATACCGGGCAAACCGTTCCCGGTCGATCTCCCGGTGGCGGTAGAGCATCCGCATCCCCCGGCGGATCCCCAGATCCCCAAAGCTGACCACATCCGGCCGCTGGAGGCAGAAGATGAGGAGCATCTGGGCGGTCCACACCCCGATGCCCGGCAGGGCGCTGAGGATCCGGATGACCTCCTGATCGGGCAGGTGCACCAACGCCTCCAGGTCCAGCTCCCCCGTCTCCACCCGCCGGGCAAACTCCAGGATATACTCCGCCTTGCGGAAGCTGATGCCGCAGCTCTGAAGTTCCTCCCTTCCGCAGCGGCAGAGGGCCTCCGGCGTGACCGTGCCCGTCTTTTCCACCAGCCGCGCCCAGACGGTCCGCAGGGCGGCGGAGGAAATCTGCTGGCCCACAATCTGATGGACCACCGAAGTGAAGAGGTCTCCCTCTGTCTCCCGGTACACCGGCCCGATCTGATCGATGGCCTTGCCCAGCCGCTTGTCCCGCCCCTTCAGATAGGCAATTTCGGTCTCTCCATAGGGAAAATACACCGCGCCCCCTCCTTCCGGCCGATTTCTCCCCCTATTATACCCAAGGCCCCTCCCCCTGTCAAAACCAGGCGGCCAACAGGGCTCGCCTCGCCCAAGGAGAAGGTGCGCCGGCGGCCGGGATGTGGTATAATACTTTCAAAGCCGGCGGGAAGACGCCTGCCGGGGGAAATGCTCCCCATTTTCCCCGTTGCTTTTCTTGTATTGTCAACCTGTGCCGCCGTCCCAAAAGTGTAAAATTGCGGGATGATGCCGTTTGCTCCTTTCCCTTCAAAAGGGGAGAAGGATCTGGCCGGCCGGGCGCTGCAAAGTCGGGAGGAAGGGATATGGATTACGCCAAGCTGCTGGACCTGGTGACCGAAATAGGAGAAGGAATGCTGGAAAACGGGGCCGAAATCTACCGGGTGGAGGAATCCCTTCAGCGGATGCTGGAGGCCTACGGCATCCGGGAGGTGGAATCCTTCGCGGTGCAGACCGCCATCATCGTCACCATCGTCACCCCGCAAACCGGGCCGGTCACCCGCCTGCGCCGCATCCGCAGCCGCGGGACCAACCTGGACATGGTGGACCAGTTAAACGGCCTCAGCCGGAAGATCTGTGCCAGCCGGCCATCCCTGGAGACCATCCGCGGCTGGGTGGACCAGGCAAACGCCAGAAAGCCCTACCCCTTCCCGGTCCAGGTGCTGGCCTACAGCCTGGTGGCCTTCAGCTTCGCCCTCCTGTTTGGGGGAACGGGGCAGGACGCCCTCTGCGCGGCGGCCGTGGGGGCCCTGCTGAAGATCGTCTGTGCCAGCGTGGAGCGCTTCCCGGTCAACGGCTTTTTTGTCAACCTGCTGGGCGGCGCGGTGGCCGCGGCCCTCTCCTTGGCGGCGGTGCGGCTGGGGCTGGCCATCCAGATGGACAAGGTGGTCATCAGCGTGTTGATGAACATGGTGCCCGGGGTGGCCATCACCAATTCCATGCGGGACATTATGGCCGGGGACCTGATGGCCGGCCAAACCAAGCTGACCGAGGCGCTGTTTGCCGCGGTGGCCATGGCAGCCGGCTCCGGCATGGCGCTGTCCCTGGCCATCCGGCTGTGAAGGGAGGGGGAACCCGATGGTGCTGGAACGGTGGATACTGCCCTGCTGCTGGGCCTTTCTGGCCTGCGCGGCCTTCTGCCTCATCTTCAACATCCGGGGAAGAACCATCCTCTGGGCGTCGGCCGGCGGTGCCCTGGGCTGGCTGGTCTACCTGTTGGCGGGGGCCGGCGGCGCGGGGGACATCTTTTGCAACTTTGCGGCCATTGTGGTGATCGCCATCTATGCCGAGCTGGTGGCCCGCCTGCGGAAGGCGCCCGCCACCGTCTTCCTGATTGTGGCCCTGATCCCCCTGGTGCCAGGCGGCGGCATCTATTACGCCATGGAGTACTGCATCCGGGGAGAGATGGACCTCTTTCTGGATACCACCGCCCACACGCTGGCCATTGCCGGGGCGCTCGCCCTGGGAATTCTGCTGGTTTCCTCGGCGGTCCGCCTGTGGAGCCTGGCCCGGGAGCGCCATCCGAAATAGATGCCTGCCGGGGCAAACTATGGTATAATGCTGCATATGGTATGTTGAACACAGCGATCGGGACCGGGTTTTCCCGGCCGGCTCCCGGTCCTTCTTTGGGGCGGGGGAACCGCTTTTCCCCCCGCCCCGGCACGAAAAAGGAGCGATGACAATGGGACGAATCTTTGGAACCGACGGCGCCCGCGGGGTGGCCAATACGGAGATTACCTGCCAGCTGGCGGCGGATATTGCCCGGGCAACGGCGATGATCCTGGAGGATGAGCTGGGGCGCCCGCCCCGGATCCTCATCGGCCGGGATACCCGCATCTCCGGCCCCATGCTGGACGCGGCCATCTGCGCCGGGCTCTCCTCCGTGGGGGCGGACAGCGTCCGGGTAGGGGTGGTACCCACCCCGGCGGTGGCCTACCTGGTGCCCCACCTGGGGCTGGACGCGGGGATCATGCTCTCCGCCTCCCACAATCCCTACGAATACAACGGCATCAAGATCTTCGGTTCCCAGGGCTATAAGCTCACCGACGAGGAGGAGTTTGCCATTGAGGAGATCGTTCTGGACCAGGTGAAGCCCTATCCCGCCCCCTGGGGCAGCCGGCTGGGCCGGACCTCCCAGAAACCGGAGGCGGTGCAGGAGTACATCCGCCACATTGCCTCCACGGTGGAGGGGGATCTGTCCGGGCTGCGGGTGGCGGTGGACTGTTCCAACGGCAGCGCCAGCGTCACGGCGGCCGCCCTGCTGGAGGGGCTGGGGGCCCAGTGCACCTTCCTGGCCGACCATCCGGACGGGCTGAACATCAACCGGGACTGCGGTTCCACCCACCTGGACGCCCTGGTCCGCACCGTCCGGGAGGGGAACTTCCACGCCGGGGTTGCCTTTGACGGGGACGCCGACCGGTGCCTGGCCGTGGACGAAACGGGACGGGTGGTAAGCGGCGACCAGATCATGGCCATCCTGGGGGGCTGGCTCCGGGACCGGGGCCGCTTGGCCGGGGACACGGTGGTGGTGACCACCATGAGCAACTACGGCTTCTTCCAGTTTGCCAGGGACCACCGCCTCTCCACCCAGATCACCAAGGTGGGAGACCGGTATGTGCTGGAAAAGATGCGGGAAGGGGGCTTCTCCCTGGGCGGGGAGCAGTCCGGCCATGTGATCTTCCTGGACCACATGACCACCGGCGACGGCCAGCTGACCGCCGTGCAGCTGCTCCAGGTGATGAAGGCCACCGGCCGCCCCCTCAGCCAGCTGGCCTCGGTGATGGAGGTCTATCCCCAGGTGCTGGTCAACCTGCGGGCGGACGCCTACATGAAGAGCCATTGGGAAACCGACGAAGTGGTGGCACGGGTCATCCAGGAGGGGAACCGGGAGCTGGGAGAGACCGGCCGGATCCTGGTGCGGGCTTCCGGCACCGAGCCCCTCATCCGGGTGATGGTGGAGGGCCGGGACACCGACCAGATCAACCGGATTGCCCACCAGGTGGCGGATACCATCAAGGAACGGCTGGAAAATGCATAAAAGCAGCTTGGGGAGGCGGCGATTTCTCGCTGCCTCCCCAAATCGTTTTCCCCATTAAGCGGGCCCGTCGTCCAGAAAAAAGATGTCGTCCACATGGCGGCAAAAAAGCCGGGCAATCTTCACGGCCAGCTCCAAGGTGGGGTTGTACTTGTCGTTTTCCATGGCGATCACGGTCTGGCGGGTGACCCCCAGCTCCCTGGCCAGGTCCTCCTGCCGCCAGCCGGCCTCCTTGCGCAGCTGCCGGACCAGGTTCCTCATCGCCCATACACCCACACAATCAGAGCAATCCCCAGGGATACCACCAGGACAACAGCCACCGTCGCCCCCACTGCCGCTTGAAACAGCCGGTTGGGGCCTTGATACTCCTCGTCCCCCGCCACCATCCTCTGCTGGAGGCCCAGCCGGACAAACCCCTGTACCACGGTGCTGGCACAGAGGATCAGGGCGGGCCAGGGGTTGTAGGGGGCTTCGCTGGCGATGGTCTGCCAGCTGCTCCACAGCGCCCAGCCGCACAGGGACAGAAGGGCCACCCGGTACCCCCATTCCTCCGACCGCAGATGGATGCTCCGGTCCATCTCGTCCATCGTTTGCTTCCATTTCATACGGCTTCCTCCTTATCTTCGGGTAAGCGGTCGAAATGTTAATATCTTTTTACATTCCGAGCATATCACACCTGCGAAAAAAATGTCAATAGAATTTAACATTTTGAAAGAGGCAGCCGCAGTACCAGCAGGCAGCCCCGTCAACCGGCGCCGATATCGGCTTTAATGGCGTCGAGGAGCTGGGAAAAGCGGCGAAAATCCTCCACGTTGTACCCCTCCACCCGCTGCAGGGTATCGGTGTAGCACCGGCGGTCATAAGCGTTATGAAGGGCATTCACCCGCCGGCCCTTCTCGGTGAGAGAAAACACAACATTCTTCTTGTTGTGAGGGGATTCTTCCCGGCAAACCATCCCCTTGGCAACCAGTTTTCCGGTCAGCTGGGAAATCGAGCTGGCGGTTTTTTTGCACCGCTGCGACAACTCAGCGGCGGTAATCCCATCCTGCAGGGCGATCTGCTGAAGCAGATGGGCCTCCGCCATGTAGAGCGCCCCTCCTTCCCCGTAATGGTGGGGGACGCTTTGGTACTGGCGGGAAATCTGAACAAATTCATAGAGAGAGTCCATCAGCTTTGAAAAGGCGTCCACCATCTCGGGGGATGGAAGACAAGGGGACGTGTTCAAGATAGTTCCTCCTTCGGGTGGAAACCCCATACCGTTTTGTCCATTATAAGCCATCTCGTCCGGAAAGAAAAGCCCCCGCCGGGCACTGGCAAAATAGCCAGAAATGAAGGGGCGTTTTCTCCAGGAAGAAAATTGACAATCTGAAAAAAAGAGACTAGTATAATTGTTAATTAAGTTAATTAACAATTATACTAGGAGGGGAAGTATGCACATTTCGGAGGAGCAAAAGCAATTGGCTGTGAAACTGGCCCGAGAAAACCAAATGGAAAACGGCATGAGCTGCTCGGAATCGGTCTTCAACGCCCTGATCCGCAGCGGGATTCTGGATCTGCCCGAGGACTATACCCGGCTTGCCACCGGGCTTTCCGGCGGCGTTGCCGCCTCAGGAAATACCTGCGGCGCCATTTATGGCGGCCTGCTGGCCCTGGGATGGGTGTATGGCCGGAGAAATCCTCGGAGCACCCCGCAGGATCCTGCCCAGCAGAAAGAGGAAAAGGACTATCGGTTTCATATGATGCGCCGGTTTAACTGTTTTTTCCACGAGATGGAGGAACAGATGGGCACCACCGACTGCCGGGATATTCTTTCCAGCCAGGGCAGTTATTTTGACGACCGCCGGGTGGCAAAATGCCCGGATATCATTGTAGCCGCCACCAAGACGGTGATCCGGTATCTGGAACTGTCGGACGAGGAAAACCGCCGCCTGCCCTTCGGGTACAACATTTTGGGCTTTGAATAAAGGAGGATGACATGAAGATTTCCCAGGAGAAAAAAGAGCTGGCCATGCAGTACACGGAGGAAAACATCCGGGGAGGCCTCAACTGTTCCGAAAGCGTCTTCAACGCCCTGATCCGGGCGGGAATTCTGGATCTCCCCGAAGAGGCCACTGCTTTGGCCTCCGGTGTCAACGGCGGCGCCGCCGCGACCGGGCACACCTGCGGCGCCATCACCGGTGCAATCATGGCCTTGGGTGCCGTTTATGGCAGCCCAGATCCCAAGAGCGAGCATCGGACCATGGTAAAATCACCAAACGGCAAAAATCAAACCAACGATCCCACCCAGGACTATCGGTATTACCGGATGCGCCGGTTCAACAACCTGGTGGGGGATTTCAAGAAAGAACTGGGCACTACCCAGTGCCAGGACATCGTGGACCGGAACAACGGCTACTGGAACGACAGCCGCCAGCAGGAATGCGAGCGCTGCATCCGCACCGGTGTAACACTGGCCATTCATTATCTGGAGATGGACGAGGAAGAAGCCAACCGCCTTCCGTATGCAGAAAATATCTTCCAGTGGAATTAGCAGGGAGAAAACTCTTTTTCCACAAAATTTCGGGGCCGCCTTTCTTCTGAGAAAGGCGGCCCCGAAATGCTATTGATCGGACAAGAACAGCTACACGCGGTGCAACCATCGGGAGAGGGTTTCTTTGCAGTCCCTCCACAGCCCCTTCCATCCCAGAATTCCCTGCCGGAACCGGCGGCGCAGGGTGGTAATCAGGACACAGAGGGCCGCCAGCACCGCCAGCTGCCACAGGATCAGCGGGAGATTGGGAGCGGACATGGGCGGCAGCCTCCTTCCTCTAGATCAGAAGCAGATCCAGCAGCCCGGCGGCTCCATAGGAGATAACCCCCATGATGATCCCGCTGATCATGACCCCCGCACCAATGGACAGAAACGCCGGAAGCAGCCGCAGTCGCAGGATGCCGGCGATGACCGATCCGGTCCAGGCGCCGGTGCCGGGAAGGGGCACCGCTACAAAAAGACAAAGCCCGAGCAGCTCGTACCGGCCGATCTGCTTGGCCTTTTCGTCGGCCTTGTGGATGAAGCGGGTGAAAAAATCCCCCACATACCGCTGACGAGAGAGCCAAAGGATGATCCGCTTGGCAAAGGGAATAAGCAGCGGCACCGGCAGCATGTTGCCGGCCACGGCCAGTCCATAGGCCACCGGAAAGGGGATATCCAACAGGGCCGCCGCCGGGATGGCCCCCCGCAGCTCCACTACCGGAAGCATAGAAATCACAAAAATATACAGAAGAGGGTTGCGAAGCAACGAAAGCAACACCGGTAATGGCCTCCTTCTCGGTTCTGCCCCGCCTGCGGGGAATAAAGATACTGTCTGCCTGCTTATTATACCTGGTGGACTCCCTGCCGTCAACAGTCCTCGCCCCTTTGGGCCGCCTGCGGCGGCCCCTCCCGTGCGGCCCTGCGGGCCGCCTGCCGAGTTTCCTCTTTCCGCAAAGCTTGCGCGGGCGGACGGGAATCGGTAGTTTTCCGGAAGAGTGCCTTTGGGCCGCCTGCGGGCGGCCCTTCTGCCGTGCGGGCCTTCGGCCCGCCTGCCGATTTATGTGGGGAGTCCCCCACACCCCCTTTTGCGGGGGCGCTCCGCCCCCCGGACCCCCAGGGGAACTCTTTCTATGGAGAAAGAGTTCCCAGAAAGCCAGGCGGGGGAAATCCCCCGCCACCCCCTGCCGACCGGCGTACCTCCCGGTACGCTGAAC
>CAJFKV010000070.1 GCA_904387055.1 Candidatus Heteroruminococcus faecigallinarum
CGAACATTGGCGTGCGTCGGAGCCGAACGACTATGGGCGACCGCTGCACTCCCGAGCCGACGATGTTCAGCGTACCGGGAGGTACGCCGGTCGGCAGGGATTGCCAAGGGATCTCCCTTGGCTGGCTTTCTGGGAACTCTTTCTCCACAGAAAGAGTTCCCCTGGGGGTCCGGGGGGCGGAGCGCCCCCGCAAAGGGGGTGTGGGGGAATCTCCCCACAAAAACGGGAGGGCCGGGCGATGCCCGGCCACGGCAGAAGGGCGGCGCAGCCGCCCCCTACAACAGGGGACTGCCGTTAATCTCCAGGCGGAAGGTGAGGCCCAGGAAGTCCGCCGCCTTCCGGCACAGCAGCATCCGGTCCAGGAAGATTTCAAAGAAGTCCATCACCGGGCAGATGGTGTTGTCGATGGTGACCCGGAGGGTCAGGTCCTTCCTCTCCAGGTTCAGGTCCCACCGGGCGTCGGTAACGGCAAAATTCACCCGGTCGTGGATGTCCACATCGATGTTCCGCGGGTCCCGCACACGGGTGCGGCGGACATCCATCTTGTCTGCCAGGATCAGCACCGAGGAGACCGCATTCACCGGCACGGCGGTCTTCTCGTCGTGGTTGCCGATGGCACAGGTAATCACCGCAATCTCGTCGGGGGGCATTCCCAGCTTGGTGAGGATGGTAAAGGCCATCACCGCCCCGCTCTGGGCGTGGTCGTACCGGTTAATCATGTTGCCAATGTCGTGCATATACCCGGCAATCCGGGCCAGCTCGCAGATGCGGGGGTTGTATCCCAACATCTCCAGGATATGGCCCGACTCGATGGCGATCTTGGTCATATGGGCGAAGCTGTGCTCGGTAAACCCCATCGCCACCATGGTACGGTCTGCCATCCGGATATAGGTGTTGACCTCCTCGTTGTGCCGAATATCTTCAAAGGTAATCATCCGGTTCACCTCCATCAAACCAAAAACAACAGCTTATTGTTTTCATCATACCACAGCAAAAGAGGAATTGTGTCACCTTTTTGTGAAAAATCCGTGACCGCCCCCTATACAGCACAAGCGGGGCTGACCGCCCCGCTTGTTTTTGGCTTTTTCCAGCCATCCGCCGGCTACAGCAGCCCCAAATGGCGCAGGCCGTAGGCGATGCCCCCCTCGTCGATGTGGGCGGTGACAAAATCCGCATGGGCCTTGACCCCGTCTTCCGCGTTGCCCATGGCGACGCCGGTCCCTGCCAGCTCCAGCATCTCGACGTCGTTGTACCCGTCCCCAAAGGTGTAGGTATGGGCCAGATCGGTGCCCAGAGGCTCCATGCACTGGGCGATGGCCCAGGCTTTGGACACATCCTTCCGCCAGAAGTCCAGATGCCACCCCAGCGCGCCGCCGGGCAGGATTCCCTGAACCGGAACACAGTGGTCAAACCCCTGGAAGAGGGGAGCCTTGTCCCATCCGCAGACCATAAACCCGGCAAAGATGTCGTGGCTCTTGTGGTACTGCGGGTCGCAAACATGGGGGGTGGCGGCCAGATTCCCGCTGAAAAACCGCTCGTACCCGGGAAAGTTCTCCACGTTCATCCGCACCGTGTGGTCGTCAAACACTCCGTGGACAATCCCCTCCCGGGTGCAGATTTGGACCATGCCGTCCACCTCTTCCGGAGGAAGGGGCTTGCGCAGGATCTCCCGCCCCTGGTAGACGGCAATCCCCCCGTTTGCATAGACATACAAATCAAACAGCCCCTCGATCTGCCGGCCGAACTGCCGCCGGAAGGTTTCAAACTCTATGCCGGCACGGCCGGTGGCAATGGCGGTCTTGATCCCTTTCTCCCGCAGGGCGCGGATCGCCTCCAGGGTATCCTCCCGGATCTCCATCCGCTGGTTCATCAGCGTACCGTCAATGTCAAAGAAAACCGCCTTGTTCATCGCTTCTCCATCCTCCTGTTGGGTTCCGCCCGGGCCGGTTGAACGGCTGTTTTGTGGGCAGTCTATGGTTGTATTGTACCGTCCCGCCGCCGCTATTGCAACGGAAAGAACCGTCCGCAGGGGGATTTTGGAATACTGCCCCGGGCCTTCCCACCAGAGGCGAAACTTTTGTGAAAAACAGGGGAGGCCGCCGCATAGGATCAAGAGAAAACCGGTTGCAAAGGGGGAACCATTGGGATGGAATCTTTGTGGAATCTGTCGGCCGGGCAGTTTACCGGGGCGGCCCTGGCCCTGGGCGCTCTTCTCATGGAGGGCCTCACCCCCGATCAGCAGGCCCAGCTGGGGAACCTCCTGATGCTCACCGGCCAGATGATGGTCACCTATTCGGCGCAGATTCTCTTCCTCCAGTCCCGCTGGCCCCAGGAACCGGCGGTCACCCGGGAGCAGTGGGAGCAGCTGCGCCGCCGGCTGGAGGATCTGGAACGGTACTGTGCTCCCCCATTCCCCTGAGGGGGCGAATATGGTATACTGGTCCTATTGAGGGAAGGCCCTCTCCTTCCCCTCCATCATCTGGCCGCCGGCCGCGGCTTACAGGAGGTATCTTCCATGGCTGATCTTTCCCGCGATCCCCGCTTTGCCCAATACGCCCGTCTCATTGTGGAGGGGGGCTGCAACCTTCATCCCGGCCAGGAGGTGGTCCTTTCCGCCCCTGTCGCCTGTGGGGAGTTTGTCCACCTGCTGGTGCGCCAGTGCTACCAGAGCGGCGCCTCCGACGTGGTGGTCCTCTACAACGATCCGGCGCTGACCCGCGCCCGGGTGGACCTGTGCCCGGACGATTCCCTGGAGATCGTCCCTCCCTGGAAGGCGGACAGCGCCAACTACTACGCCGACCGGGACGCCGTTTATCTGAGCCTCTCCTGCCCCGATCCCCAGGCCATGGCCGGGGCGGACAGCCGCCGGGCCGCCCGGTACACCCGGGCCCTTCAGGTGGCCCAGCGCCCCGCCTCCGACGCCCGGATGGCCAACATCCGCCCCTGGTGCATCGCCGCCGCCTCCGCCCCCTGCTGGGCCCGGCAGGTCTATCCCCTCCTGCCGGAGGAAGAGGCGGTGGACCGGCTGTGGGAGGACATCCTCCAGATCATGGGGGTCACCGGCAGCGCCGACCCGGTGGCCGACTGGTTTTGCCATCAGGAGGATCTGCAGCGGCGGGGAGAACGGCTGACCCAGGCGGGAATCCGGAAACTCCGGTACCGCAGCGGCCTGGGGACCGATTTCACCGTGGAGATGCCCCGGGGCGCCGTGTGGACCGGGGGAAGCGAGTACGACCGGAGCGGCCGCCTCTTCTCCCCCAATATGCCCACCGAGGAGATCTTCTCCGCCCCCCACCGCCTCACCGCCGAGGGCAGGCTGGTCAGCTCCCTTCCCCTCAATTACCAGGGAAATCTGATCGAGGGCATCCGCCTCACCTTCCACCACGGCAAGGTGACCTCCTTTGACGCGGCCGCCGGGCGGGAGGTGCTGGCCGAGATCCTCGCCACCGACGAAGGGGCCTCCTACCTGGGGGAGATTGCCCTGGTCCCCTACTCCTCCCCCATTCAGCAGCGGGGGGTTCTCTTCTACTCCACCCTCTTCGACGAAAACGCCTCCTGCCACTTTGCCGTGGGCGAAGGGTATCCCTGCCTGGAAAACGCCGACCAGATGACCCCGGACCAGCTCCTGGAGGCGGGGGTCAACACCTCCCTCACCCATGTAGACTTCATGGTGGGGACCAAGGATCTGTCCATTACCGCCTGGGGCAGGAACGGGGAGGAATTCCCCATCTTTGTGGACGGGGAATGGGCCCCGGAGTTTCGGTAAGTACTCGTAACAAGATAACCCGTTCAAGCATTCAAAAAGGAAGGGCCGCACCGGGCGGTCCTTCCTTTTTTGTGACACACAGCGTGTTCCCTCGTCAATTTTTGGCATACCGGCGTTTCTTGCTGGTGGCAATCCCCGCCTTTACCATGCCAGAGGCCAGGATCAGCGCGCAGGTGACGCCGTCCAGCACCGGAACCCCCAGTGCCTTCTCCATGGTCTTGTCCAGGCCGCACATGCCGGCACAGCCCAGCACAATCACCTCCGCCATATCCTCCTCAATGGCCTTTTTGGCCGCGTCCAGAAACAGCTCCTCCTCACGGCAGGAGGCCAGCCCATCTTCCGGAGCCCGCACCGGACCGGCGCAGTCCTCCAGGCGGTAGCGGCGGATCACCTCTTCCTTGATGGGGGTGGAGCGGCTGCCCATGGATATCACCGAGAACCGGTGGCCAAGCATCGTAGCCATCTTCATAGACGCCTCCCCAATACCCACCACCAGCCGGTCGGTCATCTCCTTGAGGACGTCCAGGTTGGGGTCGCAGTGGCAGGCCACCACAAAGGCATCGTACGCTTCCTCGTTCTCTCGGACGATCTGCATCATTCCGGGGCATGCCAGAGCCGCGTCCTGATAGGTATCGATGTATGGGGGCGCGCCGGGGGTCAAGACGGTATCCACCTGGAACTCCCCGTTGGCGAACGCCTTGGCGCACCGGTCGATGTCGGCCGTCATGGCGGGGCTGCTGTTGGGGTTGATAATGAGAATCTTCATGGCAATCGGCCTTCCTTCCTGCTACCTGCTCATCTCCATGGGGCAATACCGGCCAAAGCCGGGCTTCACCAGGATCCGGTTGTCCTTGCACACCAGCCTGCCGCGCACATAGGTCTCCTCCACCGACCCCTGGAAGGTCCGCCCGTGGAAGGGGGTGTGCTTGTTGAGGTAATGCATCTTTTCCGCCTGACACACCCACCTCTTCTCCATGTCCACCAGGATAAAATCCGCATCGAAGCCGGGCTCCAGGGCGCCCTTGCGTCCATACAGGCCGAACCGCTTGGCAGGGTTGCGGCACATCATCCGCACCACGTCGGTCAGCCCCAGCCCCCGCTTCACCACCCCCTCGGTAAGGATCACCGGCAGCATCGTCTGCAGGCCGGTCACCCCCTCTGCGGCATGGGGGAAGTTGTCCCGATCCACCACCTTCCGGTCGAAGGGGTGGGGCGAATGGTCGGAGGCGAGCATGTCCACCTTGCCGGCCTTGACACACTCCCACAGCCGCTCCACCGTCTCCCGGGGGCGAACCGGCGGGTCACATTTGGCCACGCCTCCCAGCGCCAGCAGATCATCCTCACACAGGCCCAGGTACTGGGGACAGGTTTCCACCGTGACGTCTACCCCCTCCTCCTGGGCCTTATGGACCGCTTCCACCCCTTCGGGCAGGCTGCAGTGGACCACGTGGGCCTTGCAGCCGGGGGCCTGCCGGGCAAGGAAGATGTACCGAAGGACCGCCTCCAGCTCGGAATAGGGTGGGTGGCTGTCCAAAAAGGCCCGGGCGTCGGTGCGGCCTTGGGCCTGGAACCGGTCGGCCAGCTCCTGGATGAGGGTGTCGTTCTCCGCGTGGACGGCGCTCAGGCCGCCGATGGCCGCCAGCTTCCGCATCCCTTCCAGCAGGATGCCGTCGTTGGTGGAGGGATAATTGGAGCAGCGGCACATAAACGATTTGAACGCGCCGCCCCCCAGCCGGAAAATCTCCTCCATCTCGTCCAGATGGCCGGGTACCAAGCCGCCCCAGAGGCCGAAATCCACCACAAACGACTGATCCGCCTCCCGTTTTTTCTCCAGGAATGCCTGGACGGTGACGGTGGAGGGATTGGACAAGGGCTGCTCCAGAACGGTGGTGATGCCGCCGGCAGCGGCCGCCATCCCGGCACACACAAAGGTTTCCCGGTCCGGGGTTCCATGGCCGCCGTGAAGGTGGGGATCGATGACGCCGGGCAGCAGATAGCTGCCCTGGGCATCCACCACCTTTTCTGCCTCCAGCGCCGCGCCGGGAGCGGTGACCGCCGCCACCTTGCCCTCCTTTACATAGAGTTCCCCGTCAAACAGGGTGTCGGCTGTGACAATTTTCGCGTTTCGCACGCAGAGATCATGCTTCATAGGGCGTGCTGCCTCCTTCGCTGGTCGCCTTTCTTCCGTCCGCAGGCGCCGGAGGGCCTTCCCGGCCCCCGGCGCTCTTCTTTTTCCATCTAGTCCCTCGCATACCGCAGCTGGCCCAACACCCAGACCCGGTGGATGCCCACAGGGGGGATATCCGGCTCCAGATAGGAATTGACGTCCCGGATGGTGTCGGGGTCAAAGAGGACCAGGTCGGCGGACATCCCCTCCCGGATGAGCCCCCGGTCCCACAGGCGCAGGCGGCGGGCCGGCTCGCTGGTGATGTGGCGGATCGCCTCCTCCAGGGGCATAACCCCCTCCTCCCGCACATAGGTCCCCAGGAACCGGGGGAAGGACGCGTAGGTCCGGGGATGAGGATGGGCCCCCATGATCCCGTCGGTGCAGACACAGTGGTAGGGGCTCTGCATAACAAACTTCACATCCTCCTCCGAGATGGAGAAGTAGATGGCGATGACCGCCGGGCCCTCGTGCTGGAGGATGTGAAGGACGGCCTCCCCCACCTCCATCTTCAGCTTCCGGCAGATCTCATCCATCTTCTTGCCGGCCATCCAGGCATACTCCTCGGTGGCCACCGAGGCGATGAGGATCGACTCGGCCCCGCCCCGGACCTGGATCTCGGCCCGGGTCTCTTCCAGCACCTTGGCATACTGTTCCGGGTCGTTGAGACGGGCCTGGAACCCTTGCTCGCCTCCCTCGAAGGCCCACTGGGGCGCGCAGACCTTGAGCCCGGTGCAGGCGGCGGTCCAGGGGTACTGGTCAAAGGTGACGTCCAGGCCCATCTTCCGCAGCTCCTCGATCTTTTCCAGGGCCGGGTGCACCTTCCCCCAGTTAGGCTGGCCCAGGGCCTTCAGGTGGGAGATCTGCAGCCGCGCCCCGCTCTCCTTGATGACGGTGAGCATCTCGTCGATGGACTCCAGGATCTTCCCCTTCTCGTTGCGCATATGGACCATGATGATCCCGTCGTACCGGGCCACCACCTTGGCCATCTCGATCAGCTCCCGGGTATTGCCGTAGCTGCCCGGAGGATAGATCAGACCGAAGGAAAGGCCCTTGGCCCCCTCCTCCATGCACCGGGCCAGCAGGTCCTGCATGGCCTTCATCTCCTGGGGGGCAGGTTCCCGGTTGTCGTTGCCCATCACGTTCATCCGGATGGTCCCGTGGCCCACCAGGCTCTCGAACCGGGCGGCAGGCTTGTGGTCGGCGGCGATCCGCATGTAGTCCCCAAAGCTCCGCCAGGGGTAGGGGGTATCCAGCGTCCCGGCCAGGGGCGCCATGTTGTCGGCCAGCTCCTGGACCAGGCTGTCGGTGAGGGGCGCCACCGAGGAGCCGTCCTGCCCCAGGATCTCGGTGGTGATGCCCTGCTGGATCACCGAATCCAGGCTGGGGTGCTTGATGATCTCCAGCTCCATGTGGCTGTGGGTGTTGATGAAGCCGGGGGACAGGGCCTTCCCCTTGGCGTCCACCACCTCCCAGCCCTCCTCGGGGGGGATGGCGCCGATCCGCCCGATCCGTTCCCCGTCGATCAGCACGTCGGCCAGAAAGGCCTTGTTCCCCGTCCCGTCGTACACCTTGGCGTTCTGAATCAGGGTCTTGCTCATGTGGATACCTCCTTGTTGACAAATCGTTTTTCTGGATGACCTTCTCCCTTGGCGCGCTGCCTCCGCGGCACGATTGCTTATTAAAAATATTGTACACAATCTATTGTTAGTGTACCATCGTCCCTTTGGGAAGTCAAGGGGCCTCCTTCCCTTCCCCATCGGTCGACCTACTGCGGAGCAGCCGAGGTTTCTCTCCTGTGTCCATCCTTTTTAGGGGGCCTCTTCTCCTCGCAAAACGAACAAGCGATCCCGATTTCCCTGCAAATCCAATCGATTTCCGGCCTGCTATAAACCGACTACTTTTATAACAATCCAATAAAATTTGTTTAATACACGATTTCAAAAAAGACCGATATTTTTTCATACGAAAGATTCCTCTTCCCCAGCATGCACTTTTCCCTTCTTCACCAGCGAAACCATCACCGCATCCTCGGGCGGTACCATCCTATGCGGCCTGCCGAGCATCCATCCATCGAACCCTTCCCAGGCGCCAGTCCTCTTCCCCATTTTCCCCAAATCCACATGGCATTTTTATGCACATTCGCCAGGAAATTGAGCAGAATTGCCGATCTTCCCGGGCCAAAATGCACCGTCATGCTAAGGTTGCCCAGGATTTCTCCCAAAGTTTTCCCGGCAAAATTATGCAGTTTCCCATAAATCCTTCCTTTTATCACCTTATAAACTATCTATATTGACAACTGCCTGTGGATCTGCTAGGATAGAGTTCGTAAAAAATACAATATACAAAACGATGTCTTTCTCCCGATTTTCCCATGAAAAATGCAAAAAGCAACCAGCGGCACGTTTTTGCGGAAAGGAGGTTCCCCCGTTCTAGGCACACCGTGGTCCAACGTGAATCGACAACGAGGAGGAAATCGCATGGAAATCATCAATGGCTTTGTAGACGTATGTAATGCTGTGGGCGGATTCCTGTGGGGGCCCTGGACCCAGATCTTTTTGATCGCCGTGGGGATCTATCTGACCGTCGGCACCGTCTTCTGGATGTGGGTCTTCGCCTTCTTCGGCATGGTGAAGGACTATGAGGGGGAACAGATCTACCGCACCGCTGTCACCGACAAAACCCACCGCTACATCCAAACCCATCCCGCTTACATTGCCCAAGTCCGAACGGAATTGGCGGAGGACACCCTGTAACCCTGGTGCCGCCGCCTTTCCTGCAACAAAAACGCCTGGCCATCCAAGCAAGTTGGATGGCCAGGCGTTGGCTGTTCTCCAAAAGGGGATTAAATTCGGGTGATGTCCACCAAGGCTACATTGGAGATGTCCTTGGGGCTCATGAGGCAATCGGCCAGGGCATTGGCGGTATCCAGGGAGGTGAGGCAGGGGATCGACCGCTCCACCGCCTTGCGGCGGATCTTCACGCTGTCCCGGGCGGGCTTGCGGCCCTTGGAGGAGGTGGAGATTACATAGTCGATGGCGCCGCTCTCGATCAGGGAGATGGTGTTGTACTCCCCTTCCCCGATCTTGTTCACCAGCTTGGCGGGGATCCCGCTCTGATTGAGCAGCTGGGCGGTTCCCTTGGTGGCATAGATATCAAAGCCGATGGACATAAACTTCCGGGCCAGGGGAACCAGCTCCGGCTTGTCGCTGTCCCGCACGGTAATGAAAATCCCCCCCGA
>CAJFKV010000071.1 GCA_904387055.1 Candidatus Heteroruminococcus faecigallinarum
GCGCTGGCCGGCTCGATCACCCCGGCCAGCACCGCCCCCGCCCCGATGTGGCAGTTGCGGCCTACCGTGGCGCGGCCGCCCAGCACCGCCCCCATGTCGATCATGGTGCCGGGCCCCACCACCGCGCCGATGTTCAGGATGGCGCCCATCATGATGACGGCGTTTTCCCCGATGGTCACCTGGTCCCGGATGATGGCCCCCGGCTCGATGCGGGCGGGCAGTTCCTTCAGGTCCAGAAGGGGGATGGCGGAGTTGCGGCAGTCGTTCTCCACGACCAGGTCGTCGATCTTGTGGGCGTTCTCCCGCAGGATGGGGCCCAGTTCCTGCCAGTCCCCAAAGACGACCTTGTCCCCGGCGCCGAACACCTGGGCGCTGCCGTACTGGATGGGTTCCTTTTCCCGGATGGTGATCTTGACGGGGGTTTTCTTGGGGGCGGTGGCGATGAGATGGATGAGTTGTTCAGCGTCCATGGGAACCTCCTTCAAATAACAACTGGTCCAGGGTGTAGTAGCCGGGCGCCTGCTCCAGCAGGAGGGGAGCGGCCCGCAGGGCCCCGGCGGCAAAGACCCGGCGGCTCTCGGCCCGGTGGGTCAGCTCCAGCTCCTCCTCCGGCCCCAGGAAGGAGAGGGTGTGGGTGCCGGCTACGGTGCCGCCCCGCAGGGCGTGCACGCCGATCTCCTTCTTTTTCCGGGGCCCGCAGAGGCCCTCCCGCCCGTAGACCGGCTGGTGGGCATGGCCCGGGTCCACCGCCTCCAGGAGGAGGCGGGCGGTGCCGCTGGGGGCGTCGGCCTTCTGGTTGTGGTGGGTCTCCACAATCTCGATGTCAAAGTCCTCCCCCAGGGCGGCGGCCGCCTGGGCAGCCAGCCGCCGGAGCACCGCCACCCCGATGGAAAAATTGGCCCCATAGAGGACGGGGATCCTCTCCCCCAGCTGGCGCAGCAGGGAGACGTGCTCCTCCAGCAGGCCGGTGGTGCCGCAGAGGAGGGGCGTCCCGGTGCGGCGCAGGTAGGCGGCCAGGGGCGGGAGCATCTCCCGGTGGGAGAAGTCGATCACCAGGTCGGCCACCGGTCCCAGGTTCTGGAGGACCGAAAGGTTTTCCCGGTGGACGCCTCCCACCACCTGGAACCGCAGGTCCTCCCCGGCCAGCTGGCCCACCATCTGGCCCATCCGCCCGGTGCCCGACAAAAGAATCCGGATCACAGCAGGCCGACCCCCTCCATGGCGGCCCGCAGGCGGGCCCGGTTCTGCTCGGCCATAGGGGTGAGGGGGAGCCGGTAGCCGCCCACCTCCATCCCCATCAGGTTGAGGGCCTCCTTCACCGGGATGGGGTTTACCTCCAGGAAAAGGTCGTTGATCAGGTCCAGATACCGCAGCTGGGCCTCCAGGGCCTTCTGGTGGTCGCCCCGCAGGTAATCCCACACCATGTTGTGGGTTTCCCGGGGGACAACGTTGGCCAGGACCGAGATCACCCCGCTGGCCCCCAGGGAGAGGAGGGGAACGGTGATGTCGTCGTTGCCGCAGTACATCCGGAAATCCCCGGACAGGTAGCGGGCGATCTTGACGGCGTAGCTCATGTTGCCGGAGGCCTCCTTGATCCCCATGATCCGGGGATGGGCGGCCAGGCGGCGGATGGCGGCCTCCGAGATGGAGCAGCCGGTGCGCCCGGGCACATTATAGAGGATGCAGGGGATGTTGACCGCGTCGGCCACCGTGGTGAAATGGCGGACCATCCCTTCCTCGTTGGTCTTGTTGTAATAGGGGGTGATGAGGAGCAGGCCGTCCGCCCCCAGGTTCTGGAACCGGAGGCTCTTCTCCAGCATGGTCTGGGTGGAGTTGGACCCGCTGCCGGCGATGACCGGCACCCGGCCCGCCACCCGGTCCACCGTGTACCGGCACACCTGGTCGTCCTCCTCGTGGCTCATGGTGGAGGACTCGCCGGTGGTGCCCAGGATGAGGATGGCGTCGGTTTCGTTCTCCAGGTGGAAGTCGATCAGCTGGCCCAGCTTGTCGTAGTTGACGGTGCCGTCGGGGTAGAAGGGGGTGATGAGGGCGACGATGGATCCTTGGATATGGTTAGCAGTCATAGCAGTATTCTCCTTTCCAGATGGGGCAGGCGGGGCCTGCCATCCGGACCGTTTCGTCCGGGTCGATGGTGATGGTCAGTCTTCCCAGGGGCAGCTCCACAGCAATCTTCGGGCCGCAAAGGCCCTTTCGCCGGGCCACCAGGGCGGCGGCACAGGCGCCGGTCCCGCAGGCCAGGGTGAGGCCGGCCCCCCGTTCCCAGGTGCGCATCCGCAAGGTATTGCGGTCGATCACCTGGACCAGGTTGAGGTTGGTCTTCCGGGGGAAGAAGGGGTGGCGGTGGATGGCCTCGGCCAGGGGGAGGAGCCGGTCGTCAAAGGCGTCCTCCACCAGCCAGACGGTGTGGACGGTGGCCATGAACAGGGTGCAGAGGGTCACCTGCCGGTCCATCACCGTGAGGGGATAGTCCCACAGGGGGGTGTCACCCCCGATCCCCACCGCCTGGGGCCGGTCGTCGGGGCGGCCCATGGAGATCCGCGCCTCGAAGGGGTCCAGGCCGGTGATCTCCACCTCTTTGACCCCGTCCCCCGTAAGGACCGGGAAGGAGCGGGAGGTTACCAGCCCCTCCTCCCAGCAGAAGCGGGCAAAGCACCGGATGCCGTTGCCGCACATGGGGGCGGGGGAGCCGTCGCTGTTGTAGTAGATCATCTCCAGGGGGGGCTGCCCCGCCAGGATGAACCCGTCGGCCCCGGCGCCGGTCTGCCGGTGGCAGGCGGCGGGGATCAGGCGGGCCAGGTCGATCCCCTGGACGGCCTCCTTGCGGAGGAGAAGAAAATCGTTGCCGCAGCCGTGGTATTTGGCCATAGGGAGAAGGGTCATAGGGAGATCCCCTCCTCACATTCCAGCCGCAGCAGGTCCTCCGGCTCCTCCCGGCGGAGAACCAGCCGGGCCTTTCCCCCCCGGGCAAAGACCACCGGCGGCCGGCCCAGGCCGTTGTAGTTGCTGGCCATGGAGTAGCAGTAAGCGCCGGTGGTGTGGACCGCCAGCAGTTCCCCGGTTTTCATGGCGGGAAGGGGGGCCTCCTGGATAAGGATATCCCCGCTTTCGCAGCATTTTCCCGCCACCGTGTAGGTGCGGGCGGGGGGCGCCGTGGGGCGCTCCACCGGGGTGCACCGGTACTGGGCCTGGTAGAGGGCGGGGCGGATGTTGTCCGCCATCCCCCCGTCCACAAAGAGGTATTCCCTGGCGGGGGTGGACTTGAGCCAGCCCACCGTGTAGACGGTGGTGCCCGCCTCTCCCACCACGCTGCGCCCCGGCTCGATGAGGACCCGCTTCAGGGACAGGGAACGCTCCGCCTTCTGGCCGGCGCAGGCGTCCAGGATCGCCCGGCAGATCTCCTCCACCGGCGGGGGATTGTCCTCCTGGGTGTACCGGGCGGCGAAGCCTCCGCCCAGGTCCCACACCGGCACCTGGTAGCCCCGCTGCTCCGCCTCCTGGGAGAGGATGGCCAGCTGCTGGATCTCGGCCGCGAAGGCCGCCGGGTCGGTAATCTGGCTGCCGATGTGGGCGTGGAAGCCCAGGAAGGTGAGGTAATCGCTGGCGCCCAGCTCGGCCAGGGCGGCGTAGAGCTCCTCCCGCCGGGCCATGGAGATGCCGAACTTGCTGTCCAGATGAGCGGTGACGATGTACTGGTGGGTGTGGGCTTCCACCCCGGGGTTGACCCGGAGGAGGGCGGCCGCCGGCTTGCACAGCTGCCGGGCCAGGGAGGCCAGGCGGCGGCACTCGGGCAGGTTATCCACCACCACCGCCCCCACCCCCGCGTCCAGGGCGGCGGCCAGCTCGGCGGGGGTTTTGTTGTTCCCGTGGAAGAGGATGCGCCGGGGGGGCATCCCGCTGCGGAGGGCGCAGGCCAGCTCCCCGCCGCTCACCACGTCCAGCCACCAGCCGGCCTCGTCCACCAGCCGGACCATCGCTCCGCAGAGGAAGGCCTTGCCGGCATAGACCGTCTGGGTCTCCAGCTGGGGATGACGGAAGGCGGCGGCGTACTGGTCCATCCGCTTTCGCAGGGCCTCCTCGTCGTAGACCAGGAGAGGGGTCCCCACTGCCCGCGCCAGCCGGCGCAGGTCCACGCCGCCAATCTGCAGCACGTCTTCCATCGTCCAATCGCTCCTTTCCAAAGGGATAGAGGCCTGCCGCAGGGAGAGCAAACAAAAAAACCAGCGCCGGTAAGGGGAGGACCCTTACTGACGCTGGCAATCGATGAATTCTTCGATTTTTCATGGCAGTAAAGATAGCGCACCCGCAAACCCCGTTGCAGACAGTCCCGCAGATCTTCTCCACGGACCCACCCGCCAGCCGTGCCCGGCTGACGAATTCGGCGAGCGTGCCTCCCCGAGGGTCGTCGCCTGCCGGCTCGCCTGCGGTTCATCGTGCTCGCGCCTCTATCGTTCGTAAATTTGGGTATAGGATAGCACTAGACCGCCGGGAAGTCAAGTACAAATTTTGCAAAAATTTTTGACGTCCCCCCAGGGAACTGCCCGGCGGGCGGCCTGCTCCCCACCGGGGCGGGAAAAGTTTTTCTTGTATTCCCGGGGGCGGGGCGGTATAATGACGGCAACATCCGGCGCCTGCCGGACCGAAAGGAGACGCCTTCCCCATGGACCCTTATCTTTCCCGCTGCCGCCGCCATCTGCACCAGATTCCGGAAACCGACTGGCGCTTGCCCGAGACCCTTGCCTTCCTCCGGGGAGAGCTGGAACCCCTCCCCTGCACCCTCTTCGAGCCGGTGCCGGGGGCCCTCGCCGCCTGGTTTGACCGGGGGCGGGAGGAGACGGTGGCCTTCCGGGCGGATATGGACGCCCTGCCCATCCAGGAAAAAACCGACCGGCCCTATGCCTCCCGCCATCCGGGGGCGATGCACGCCTGCGGCCACGACGGCCATATGGCCATCGCCCTGGGTCTGGCCCGGGAGGCCGCCGCCCGGCCGGACCTGCCCCACAATCTCCTCTTCCTTTTCCAGCCGGCGGAGGAGACCACCGGCGGCGCCCGGCCCATCTGTGAGACGGGGCTGCTGGAGGCCCGGCAGGTCAAGGCGGTATACGGCTTTCACCTCTGGCCGGGGATGCAGGCGGGGGAGGTGGCCACCCGCCCCGGCCCCCTTCTGGCCCAGGCCAACGAGGTGACCGTCCGCATCCAGGGCAGGAGCGCCCACATTGCCCGGGCCGCCCAAGGGGCGGATGCCCTCCTGGCGGGGGCGCGGTTTCTGGTGGAGGCGGACCGCCTGATAACCGACCGGCTGTCTAAAGAGGAGCCCTGCCTGCTGAAATTCGGCCGGATGGAGAGCGGCTCGGCCCGCAACGCCATCAGCGGGGAGAGCGTGATCTTGGGGAGCCTGCGGGTCTTCTCGGAGGGGATCTTCCGCCGGGCGAGGGAGGAGCTGGCGGCCATCTGCCGGGAACTTGAAAAACAGACCGGATGCCGTTTTGACCTGCAGATTGCCGACGGCTATCCCCCGGTGACCAACGACCAAGCCCTCACCGCCCGGGCCGCGAGGCTGCTGCCCGGGCTGCGCCTGCTGGACGAGCCACTGCTGATCGGGGAGGACTTCTCCTTTTACCAGCGCCGCTGCCCCGGCCTGTTCCTGCTGCTGGGCACCGGCCGGGAGACCCCCCTCCACGCCGATACCTTTGATTTTGACGAGGAGGCCCTGGGGGCGGGGGTAGCCGCCGGGGCGGCCCTCCTCTTTTCCGGGGAGTGACCGTTCCCCGGGAAATGCCCGCCGGGAGGCAAACAACCCGGATTCTGTTGTCAACAAAGGAGGAACCACCATGCCCAAGCCAATGAACAGCGCCCTCCTGGGGCTGGAGCCTTCGGCCATCCGCCGGTTTACCGCCCTGGCAAAGGAGACACCCGGCTGCCTGCTCCTCACCCTGGGGGAGCCGGAGGCGGATACCCCCCGGCCGGTCAGGGAGGCGGCGGCAGCCTCCCTGCTGGAGGGGGATACCCACTATCCCCCCAACAACGGCCAGCCCTGGCTGCGGGAGGGGATCAGCCGGTTTGAGGCGGAGAGGGGAATCGTCTACCGGCCGGAGGAGGTGCTGGTCACCTGCGGGGCCACCGAGGGGATCTTCTGCGCCCTGACCGCCCTGCTGAACCCGGGGGACGAGGTGATCGTCCCCATGCCGGCCTTTGGCCTGTACCAGTCGATCATCGGCCTGTGCCGGGGGAGGATGATCCCTCTTTCCACCGGGGAGTTCCGGTTTCAGCTGGGCGGGGAGGCCCTCCGCCGGGCGATCACCCCCCGGACCAAGGCCCTCATCCTCACCTCCCCCAACAACCCCACCGGCTGCGTGTACAGCCGGGAGAGCCTGGCCGCTGCCGCCCAGGTGGCGGAGGAAACGGGGATCTGGGTAATCTGCGACGATGTGTACAGCCAGCTGGTATACCAGGAGGGATACCGCCCCTTTGCCGCCCTGTACCCCCAGCTGAAGGAGCAGACGGTGGTGGTGGACAGCTTCTCCAAGCCCTATGCCATGACCGGCTGGCGGCTGGGGTGGCTGATGGCCCCCGGCCCCGCCGCCCTGCAGATGGCCAAGGTCCACCAGTATGCCACGGTGTCGGTCACCTCCTTCACCCAGCGGGCCGCCCTGGAGGCCCTCCGGTGGGACCCTGCCCCCCTGCGGGAGACCTACCGCCGCCGCCGGGACCTGGCCTGCCGCCGCCTGAAGGAGATGGGGATGGAGGTGGTGGAGCCCCAGGGGGCCTTTTATCTCTTCCCGTCGATCCGCCGGTGGGGGATGGATTCGGAGACCTTCTGCACCCGGTTGATCCGGGAGGGAGGGGTGGCGCTGGTTCCCGGCAGCTGCTTCGGCGCCGAGGGATATGTGCGGCTCTCCTACTGCTGCGACGACCGGACCCTGGAGGAGGGGCTGAACCGGCTGGAGGCATTTTTGGGGAGATGTGTTCCGGTTTTCTAGGCGCTCGCGCGGGCGGCCCTCTCCCATGGCCGGGCGTAGCCCGGCCACGGCAGAAGGGCGGCGCAGCCGCCCACCCTCGCCCTCGGCAGAGGGCTACCGGTTCCACCCGCCCGCGCCAGCGGGCAAAAATCCGGCAGGCGGGCCGCAGGCCCGCACGGCAGCGGCGGCGAAGCCGCCCCTAGGTTCCTCTCGCAGAGACTAGCAATAACCTGGTGGGAGCGGAAAGGATCAAGCGTCCTTGTAGAGGAAAACGGGAATGGGCGGGTCTCCCGGCCGGTTGGCAAAGCGGCTGATAATCACCGTGTACCGGTCGCTGTCCAGGGATTCCAAAAAGGGAAGCAGGGCGTCCCGTTCCTGGGTGCCGCTGGCGCCCCCGTAATAGATGCACAGGCAGCAAACCCCGCCCGGACGCAGCAGCTCCAGGGCCGCCTCCACGGCAGGGATGGTGGTGTCGGCAGTGGTAAAGACGGTGTGATCGCCGCCCGGCAGCCACCCCAGATTGAAGACTACACAGTCCACGGTTTGGGGTTCGGCATAGCGGGCCATGTGGCTGTGGCTGTCCAGAACCACCTGGGCGATGGAGGAATATCCCTTCTCCTCCAGAAGGGCCCGGGTGCTGTCCACAGCCGCCTGCTGAATATCAAAGGCCAGCACCCGCCCCTCGGGCCCCACCAGGGAACAGAGGAAGGCGGTGTCCCGGCCGCGGCCGGCGGTGGCGTCGATGCAGAAGGCTCCCGGCTTCACCTGCTCTTGAAGAAAGCGGTGGGCGAGGGCCAGGGTGTTCAGGGTGGAGGGCATGGAGGATGCTCCTTTCCAGGGAATGTCAGAGGGTCAGCTTTTGGCCCCGGTGGGCGAGGGTGAGCACCCGATCCCGGTAGGGAGCGGTGCGGGGATCGGCGGCAATCCGGTCAAATATGCCGAAATCGCCCCAGAAGTGCATGGGAATGGCCGCCGCCGGCTGGAGGGTGGTCATCAGATAGTCCAGGCCCCACAGGCATTTGTCCGGACCCAGGCGGGGGTCCACCGGTACAAAGGCCAGATCGATGGCCTCCCCCTTGAGCAGATCGATCTGCTCCCGGTACCGCTGGCCCATCTGCTGGTTGTCCTCCTCCGGCTCGCCGTCCCAGTGCCACCAGTTCAGGTCACCGGCGTGAAAGATGGAACAGCCGTCCGCCTTGACCAGAAAGGCACACCCCAGGTCGGTGGATTCCAGCGCCCGGACGGTCAGGTCGGACAGGGCAAGGGTCTGGCCGGGCTTGAGGAAATACGCCTCTTCCTTTGTGTGCAGATCGCTGGACAGGACATAGCGGATCTGGGGAACCTGCTTCCGCCAGGAGAAGATCTTGGGGTTGTAGTGGTCCGGATGCCGGTGGGAGACCAGCACCACCGTGTCCAGGCCGGCAATCTCCCCCGGATCGATGACCCCCTTGGCCATGCCGCATCCCCGGGGCTCGTCCTTATAATAATCGAAGATGAACAGATGGCCCGCCGTCTGCACGGCAAATCCACTGTGCTCCAGATACCAAACTTCCATCCTGTGTTCCTCCTTTGGTTTGCATTCAGGTTAGCCGCAGGCGTGCCGCGTGGGGAAGGCTTGCTTCCTGGCTGCAACGCCATCCTGCCCGCCCTGCCTGGGGGAATCTCTTGAGGAGAGATTCCCCCAGACCCCTTTCAGACCTTTTTACGCCGCCAAAACATCCGTTTTGGCGGAATTTTTTTGGGACGCTTCCCTCTGCCGAGGCTGGGGGCGGCTTCCGGCAAATGGGCAAGCCTTGGCCCCTCG
>CAJFKV010000072.1 GCA_904387055.1 Candidatus Heteroruminococcus faecigallinarum
AACCGTGGCGGGATTTTTTGGCGGAGATGAAGAGATTTGAACTCTTGCGCCGGTTTCCCGACCTACTCCCTTAGCAGGGGAGCCTCTTCACCAACTTGAGTACATCTCCATCCGTGACAGATGGTATTATACCACAGCCGGACGGCAAAGGCAAGGGGTTTGCCAATTTTTTTGCTTTTCCCTAGGAAAAGCCGCCTGGGGAAGGGCGGCTCCTCCTCCCCAGGCGAGAATTTTCAGCTGTGCTGCTTGATAAAGCCGGTCCGATAGGCGGACATCAGCATCTCCAGGTCGTCGATCTGGCCCTGGATCCGGCGCCCATCGTCGGTGTCGTAGATCATGATCCGCCGGTCCATCTTCTCCACGATGGTCTCGTGGGAGAGGATATCCACCTCCTCGTTGATGGCCTTCTGCCGGGATTCGAAAGGCTCGTGGGCCGACAGGTTCAACTCATGGGAGTTGAAGGTCAGGGTATACCCGGCGATGCCGGTCACCGGCTGGTAGGCGCGGGAAAGGCCCCCGTCGATCACCAGCAGCTTGCCCCCTGCCTTCACCGGGCTTTCCCCCTTGCGGATCTTCACCGGCACGTGGCCGTTGATGATCTTGGAGCGTCTGCGGGTCAACCCAAACTCCTTCAGGATCATCTCCGCCGTCTCGGGGGACTCCAGGTGGCTGTAGTAGGGATCCTTCCGCTCTTCCCAGGTCCCCTTGTCGTCGATGAAATACCGTTCAAAGGTGGTGATCCGATTCTTGCCGCAGAGGGGGGACTTGGGCCCGCACCACAGGTACCACATAAAGTCCATGGCGTCCTCTTTTTCCCTGGTTCCCTCCTTGCCGAAGTACGCCTGGCGGGCCAGCTGGTCCGCATAGTCCAGCAGCGCCTTGCCGCTGAGGCGGTGGCGGCCCACCTGCACCTGGGAGAAGGTGCCGTCCGGCTCCAGGGGAATGCAGCCGTGGTACAGAAGATTGGAGTTGTAGGTGAGGTACATGCCGCCGTTCTTGTACAGGAAGCGGACGTGTTTCTGCAGCCGCTCGCTGTGGAGGAAGGAGGTACGCAGATGGACCATCAACTGGGCCTCCGCCTCGCTGAGGGCATAGGGATTTTCCGGGTCAATGGTGGGGTAGTTGCGGTCGTTGAGGAGGTACTCGGCCCCATCAATCTGGATGGTCCCCTTGGCAAAATCCACCTTGTTCAGGAGGAGGCGGTCGTCCATCCCATACTCCGGATGGCGCATGATGGCCTGCCCCTCCAGCTTGAACTCGATGATGGCGATGGCCTTGTGGATCTGGGCCGCCAGCTGCTCGTCGTGGGCGCTCACCTCCGCTTCGGAAGGATTCTTGGGGCGGAAGGAGGCACAGGGGTCGTCCCCATAGGTCTCCATGGCAAAGGTGGCGAGGGGGCGGGTGCTGATGCCGTAGCCATCCTCCAGGGTGTTGAAGTTGTTGTACTTGACACAGTTGGTAATCACGTCGGCAATGCAGGGGTCGCTGCCCGACGCAGCCCCCATCCACAGGATGTCGTGGTTGCCCCACTGCACATCCACCGAGTGGTGGCTGCACAGGTGGTCCAGGATGATCTCGGCACCGGGGCCCCGGTCAAAGATATCGCCGATGATATGGAGCCGGTCGATGATCATCCGCTGGATAAACCGGCAGACGGTGATGATGAAGGCGTCGGCCCGCTCGGTGGCGATGATGCTGAGGATGATCTGGTCGTAGTACTGCTCCTTGTTGCCGTCCACATCGATGGCGTGGAGCAGCTCATCCAGCACATAGGCAAAATCGGCCGGCAGCGCCTTGCGCACCTTGGAGCGGGTGTATTTGGAGACCGCCACCCGGCAAACCTCCATCAGCCGGTAGATCATCACCCGGTACCAGTCCTCGCTCACCACACCGGAGGCCTTCAGCAGAGCCATCTTCTCCTCCGGATAATAGATGAGGGTGGCCAAAAAACGGCGCTCCTTCTCGGTGAGGCGGTGGCCGAAACAGGCGTCGATCTTCCGCTTGATGGCGCCCGACGCGTTGCGCATAATGTGCAGGAAGGGCTCGTATTCCCCATGAAGATCGCTCATAAAGTGCTCGGTTCCCTTGGGCAGGTTCAGGATGGCCCGCAGATTGATGATCTCGGTAGCTGCCGCCTGGATATTGGGATACTCCTTGGCCAGCAGCTCCAGATACTTTCGGTTTTCCCGCAGCTGTATTTCACTGTACTCCATGCTACTCTCCTCCACTGTCCGTTTTTTCACCTTCTATTATGGTGGTTTTTCACACGTTTTTCAAGAGATACGGCAGAAAATTTGTTGTATTTTTCTGGTGAATTTTGCTGTTGGAAAAAGGCCGGATCCCCTACCCCCTTTCAGAGGGCACCGGGGTCCGGCCTTGGTGGTTATTCCTTCCGGGCTGCCGGGCGGGAGACCAACAGCCCCACCGCCGCCGCGCCGCCCCACAGGCTCAGAGCCAGCAGCAACAGCGTCTGGAAAATGGCCGGCGTATCTAGCTCCTTGATGCCCATCGCCCCGGCCACCAGGGAGGGCAGGCAGCCGGTCAACCCAAAGAAAGCCCCCAAAAGGCCGCCCAGGGCCGTTTGGGCTCCGGCGCGCTGGCCGCTCATCCCCATCCGCAGCTTGGTATATCCCACCAGGAAGATCACCACCGACACCAGGGTCAGGGTGGTGAGGAGATGGTCGGAGATGGTCACCACCACGCTGTAGGACAGGAAAATGGAGAGCATCACTGCAACCGACCACAGGATCAGCAGAGAGGCCCCGGCAGCCGAGATCCCCCTCCCCTGGCGGCCGGCAGCGTCGCCCACCCCCAGATTCATCAGGTAGAGGCCCGCTCCGATGGAGATCACCGCCACCAGCAGGGTCAGCAGCTGAATTTTTCCGCCGGACAGCTGCTCCATCACCTGGAGAATGGCCCACACCTCGGCGGCAAACCCGCTGAGAACCGTCAGCCCCCCCTGCACCCGGCAGGGAGCAAAGGCCCTGCCCTCCGGCTTCTGCCTCAGGACCCATAGAACCGCCGCCACGACCCCCGCCACCAGCAGCAGGTTGAACAGCATGGGCCAGGGGCCCACCCCCTCCAGCAGGTAAAATCCCGTTTCCGGATCGATCATCGTCAATTTCAGCACCAATCGCAGCGCCAGCGCCGCCAAGGTCACCAGACCGAACAGCATTGCCATCTGAACTTCCTTCCATTCTCCAGCGGCCAAAAATCCCCTTCGCCGCCGCCGCCGCTGGCCGGGGGCAGCATCGCAATCATCGTTAGTATAGCAGAAAATCCCTCCCAGTGAAAGAGCCGCCTCGCCCTTCTTTGGAAAAAAGGCGCCAGCCGGGAATGGCATCTTCCTCCTTTGGGGCGCATACACTGGGGGAAGGACAAACCGTCCCCCTTCCCCAAGGCGGAACGCCGGCGGCAACGCGCGCCGGATTTTTCCACAAGGGAGGAGACTGCCGGTGGAAAACGGCGGCTTTCTCCCCGTGGTCCAGGCCCTTTTCCCCCGCTCCCGGTGAAAACCCGGGGGAATCCCTGCCGGCTTTCCCCCGCTTTTCCACCGGCCGTCGCCGCCCGGGAAGGTGGTCCCGCCATCTTTCCAACCCGAAAGGAGTCCCGGTTTTCATGAAAGCATCGCTGGTTTTATGGGGGCTTCTGGCCCTTTTTCTTCTCCTTGTCCCCCTCACCGCCATCCCTCTTTCCCAGGAAACAAGCCCGCTCCCGGCTGCCGCCTCCTCCCGGGAGGCGGATCCCCCTTCCTCCTCCGCTTCCTCTTCCTCCCCAGCGGCGGAGAGGGGAGACGCAGCCCCCGCCGCCGAGGCCGGCGTCTTTTACGGGGCGCCCTCCTCCTTCCGCATCCTCAACGAGACCACCGGCCAGGTGGAGGAGGTGCCGGTCCGCGACTATGTGCGGGGGGCGGTGGCGGCCGAGATGCCGGCCCTCTACCATCCGGAGGCCCTCAAGGCCCAGGCAGTGGCCGCCTACACCTATGGGGTCCGCTCAGCTCTGGACCACCGGGAAACCCCTCTTCCCTCCCTGCAGGGGGCGGACTTTTCCGCCGACCCCCACAACCTGAAGGGGTACATCACCGAGGAGGAGGCCCGCACCTTCTACGGCGACCAGTTTGACGGGTACTGGAGCAAGGTCTGCCAGGCGGCGGACGAGGTGCTGGGTTATCTGCTGCTGGACCCGGAGGGAAACCCGGTGGCCGCCGCCTACCACGCCATCTCCGCCGGAACCACCGAGGACGCCGCCAACATCTGGGACGGGGCCATCCCCTGCCTGACGCCGGTGGAGAGCCCGGGGGACCTGCTGGCCCACGACTACGAAACCACCGCCGTTTTCTCCTCCCAGGAGATGGCCCTGATCCTGGCGGGGGTGGCAGGCGCCGACCTGTCCGGCGACCCGGCGGGATGGATCCAGGTGGCGGAGCGCTCTTCTTCCGGCTATGTGACCCAGGTCCTGGTGGGAGGCGTGCCCCTGCACGGGCAGCAGCTGCGCACCCTGCTGGGGCTGCGGTCCACCGCCTTCGACCTGGCGGTGGAGAACGGCACCTTCTCCTTCACCGTCCGGGGATACGGCCACGGCGCCGGCCTTTCCCAGAACGGCGCCGACTATATGGCCCGGCAGGGGGCCACCTTTGACCAGATCCTCGCCCATTATTACCCAGGTTCCCAGCTGGCCATGGCCGCCGGGGAGGAATGAGCCCTCCGGCCCGGCGGGGTTTTCCACAGGGGGAACCGCCGGCGCCATTTTTTCTTCCCACAAGAGGCTCCCAGCCCAACCTTTTTTCCCCAAATATGATATAATAAAGGGAAAGCCTGTCCCGGCATGTCCCACGGAATGGCTGGTATCCATTTTAGGAGGTATTTTCATGATTGATTCCAACTCCTCCTTCCAGCAATTGATCGACGCTTTGGAAACCCTTCCTCCAAAGGCCCAGCAGGCCCTTTCCTGGATGTCCCAAAACCGGCAGCTGGTGGAAGAACTGACCGAGGGGGAACCCGTCCCCCTGGAGACCCTCCGTCAAATCCAGGCCCGCGCCCTGCAGCGGGAGGATTATCTCCTGTTTCTTCTGGCCCTGTACCAGGAGAAACGGGAACAGGAGAAGCAGTCCATATAAATGCCGGCGGGCTGCCGGCCGCCCCTTGTCCCCCCTCCCGCCCCTGTGGTATAATAATTCCAAAGCCGGCGCAAAAAAGTGGGAACGGACCCCGAAGAGCCCTCCCCTCAACGCTTGCAAGCGAGAAAGGAAACATTGCCTCTATGGAGCATCGTCAAGACCACATTCGCAATTTCAGCATCATCGCCCATATCGACCACGGCAAGAGCACCCTGGCCGACCGGATTCTGGAGCAGACCTCCGCCGTCCCCCAGCGGGAGATGGAGAGCCAGCTGCTGGACAACATGGATCTGGAGCGGGAACGGGGGATCACCATCAAAGCCCGGGCCGTCTGCCTCAACTACCACGGCGATGACGGGGAGGACTATGTCTTCAACCTGATTGATACCCCCGGTCATGTGGACTTCAACTACGAGGTTTCCCGTTCCCTGGCTGCCTGCGAGGGGGCGGTGCTGGTGGTGGACGCCTCCCAGGGCATCGAAGCCCAAACCCTGGCCAACACCTACCTGGCCCTGGAGCACGATCTGGAGATCCTGCCGGTCATCAACAAGATCGACCTGCCCGCCGCCGACCCGGATCGGGTGGCCCACGAGATCGAGGACATCATCGGCATCCCCGCCCTGGACGCCCCCCGTATCTCTGCCAAGACGGGGCTCAACATCCACGAGGTGATGGAACGGATTGTGCGGGATGTGCCGCCCCCCAAGGGGGACAGCGACAAGCCCCTCCAGGCCCTCATCTTCGACTGTTTTTATGACAGCTACCGGGGGGTCATCGTCTACTTCCGGGTCATGGAGGGAACCCTCCGGGCGGGGGATCGGATCCGCCTCATGGCCACCGGCGCCGAATTTGACGTGGTGGAGGTGGGCACCATGGGGGCCACCAGCCTCCAGCCCCAGGACAAGCTCTCGGCCGGCGAGGTGGGATACCTGACCGCCAGCATCAAGAACGTGGCCGACACCCAGGTGGGTGACACCGTCACCCTGGCCCAGAACCCGGCCCCGGAGCCCCTGCCCGGTTACCGGAAGGCCAACCCCATGGTCTTCTGCGGCATCTACCCGGCGGACGGGGCCAAATACCCGGACCTGCGGGACGCGCTGGAGAAGCTCTCCCTCAACGACGCCTCCCTCTCCTTTGAGCCGGAAACCTCCGCCGCCCTGGGCTTTGGCTTCCGGTGCGGCTTCCTGGGGCTGCTCCACATGGAGATCATTCAGGAGCGGCTGGAGCGGGAGTACAACCTGGACCTGATTACCACCGCCCCCAGCGTGGTCTACAAGCTCCACATGGTGGGTGGGGAAACCCGCTACATCGACAACCCCACCAACTACCCCGACCCCTCCCACATCCTGGAGGCGGAGGAGCCCTATGTGCGGGCCAGCATCTTTACCCCCTCCACCTACATCGGCTCCATCATGGAGCTGTGCCAGCAGCGGCGGGGGATTTACAAGGACACCAAGTATCTGGATACTGACCGGGTGGAGCTCCACTACGAGCTGCCCCTGGGGGAGATTATCTACGACTTTTTTGACGCTCTCAAGTCCCGCACCAGGGGCTACGCCTCCTTTGACTACGAGATGCACGACTACAAGCCCTCCAAGCTGGTCAAGCTGGACATCCTCCTCAACGGGGAGATTGTGGACGCCCTCTCCTTCATCGTCTTTGCCGACAATGCCTACGCCCGCGGGCGGAAGCTGGCCGAGCGGCTGAAGGAGAACATCCCCCGCCAGCTCTTCGAGGTGCCCATCCAGGCGGCGGTGGGAGGCAAGATCATCGCCCGGGAGACGGTAAAGGCCCTGCGGAAGGACGTGCTGGCCAAATGCTACGGCGGCGACATCACCCGGAAGAAGAAGCTGCTGGAAAAGCAGAAGGAAGGCAAAAAGCGGATGCGCCAGCTGGGCTCGGTGGAGGTTCCTCAGGAAGCCTTCATGGCGGTGCTCAAGCTGGGCGACGACTGAATCGTTCCCCGGCCCCGATCCGGTTCCCACCGGATGCGGGGCCTTTTTTGACCGATTCTCCATAGGAAAGGAGGGGTCCCTATGGAACCCCTGGGGCTTTACCTGCACATTCCCTTCTGCCGCAGCAAGTGCCCCTACTGCGACTTTTATTCCCTCCCCTACCGGGAGGAGACCGCCGCTGCCTATGTCCAGGCCCTCTGCCGGGCCATGGAGCAGTGGCCCGCCCCCCGGACGGTGGATACCATCTATCTGGGCGGAGGAACCCCCAGCCTGCTGGGGGGACGGCTCCTGGCCGCCCTGCTGGAGAAGGCCGGCCGGGTCTTTGGCATCGCCGCCGGGGCGGAGATCACTCTGGAGGCCAACCCCGGCACCCTCTCCCTTCCCCTGCTGCGGGAGCTGCGGGCCGGGGGATACAACCGGATCTCCCTGGGGATGCAGTCCTCCCAGGAGCGGGAGCTGGTCCTTCTGGGGCGGCGGCACCGGCCCGGGGAGACGGCCCAGGCGGTGGAGCTGGCCCATCGGGCGGGCTTTGACAACCTGTCCCTGGACCTGATGCTGGGCATCCCCGGCCAAACCCCCGAAACAGCCGCCGCCTCGGTGGAGGACGCCGCCGCCCTGGGGCCCCGGCACCTGTCCGCCTACCTGCTGAAGGTGGAGCCGGGGACGCCCTTCGGCCAGCGGGGGCTCCCCCCCGGCGCCCTGGACGACGACACCCAGGCCGATTGCTACCTGTCCGCCGTGGAGACCCTGGAGGCCCGCGGCTACCGGCAGTATGAAATCTCCAACTTTGCCCAGCCGGGCTTTGCCTCCCGCCACAACCGAAAATACTGGAACTGCGACGATTACCTGGGCCTGGGCCCGGCCGCCCATTCCCTGGTGGAGGGCCGCCGATTCTTCTTTCCCCGGGACCTGGAGGGGTTCCTCCGGTGGGAAAGGCCCTTCGACCACCGGGAGGAGGAGGGCACCGGCGCCACCCCGGAGGAGTATCTGATGCTCCGCCTGCGCCTCACCGAAGGGGTTTCCCTCTCCCAGGCAGCCGCCCGCTTTCCCCAATGGAAGGGGGCGCCCGCCTTTGCCCGCCGGGCCGCCCCTTTCCTGAAAACCGGTCTTCTCTGCCAAGAGGGGGATCGGTACTGGTTCACCCCCCAGGGTTTCCTGGTGTCCACCTATCTGCTGGCCCGCCTCCTGGAAGACTAAGTCCTCTTCTCAGAGGTTCACGCGGGCGGGTGGGGATCGGTGGTTTTTTCGGAAAAGCACCTTTGGGCCGCCTGCGGGCGGCCCTCTCCCGTGGCCGGGCTACGCCCGGCCCTCCCGTATGTGGGGACACTCCGTTCCCCACACCCCTCGGGGAACTCGTTCTATGGAGAAAGAGTTCCCAGAAAGCCAGG
>CAJFKV010000073.1 GCA_904387055.1 Candidatus Heteroruminococcus faecigallinarum
AAAAAGGTGGCGACGATGTCGCCACCTTTTTGGAGGGTATTATGAACCTATTTCGTTTTTTTCCTTTTCTATGTCTTCTGCTGATCACAACAACCGCCTGTTCCCCTGGAATCCCAGCCCATGAACCAAAGCAAGAGCTGCTTTTAAACGCCCAATACATCGATGACGACCGTATTCTTTGCCTGTACGATTCCATGACGAAGCCCAACCAGGTTCTGGAACTCTACGACACCAATTCCCACAGGACACAAACCATTGAGCTGCCCGAGGACCTGGGCCGCGTTTTGCCTACCGGCATTGTGAAGGGGGATCAGCACATCTATGTATTTGAAGGATATGCCGTCGCTTCTATCCATCCGGAAACGCTCCAGGTAGAAGATATCTTCTCGGTCGACGGCCTTTCTTTCAGCGACACGCCTTTGTCCAAGGATGGAAACCTCCTCTTCCGAACGGAAGAAGGACTTGCTATCGCCCCTGTCCAGGATCCAAACGCTTCTGTTCTGATTCAAAAAAACGAGGACACCGTGTTCTATCACTGGGGAAAGTGGTCGCCTGATGGAAAAAAGGCGGCATACTTTCGCGGAGTAGACGGAAAATCGTTGGATTCCCTTTGCATCCAGACCATCGAAACGGGAGAGGAAATTGTCCTCCCCCTGGATCTGGAAACGAACAATTACCTGTGGTCCCATCAATCCGATGCGATTGTCCTGGCAGGTGCACGGTCAAACGGCCCTCTTACCCTTTTCCTCTTCGATGCCAATACGGGAGGACTGAAACAAGAGATCAATCTTATTGAGGCAGGACTGCCCGAACCAAACAGCATTGCCGTCTTGGACTGTTACGAAAACGACGTGTTGATACAGATGTTCTGTGGTGATCTTGGGGATGAACAGTCCCCCCTCCTGATCTATCATCTGGATCAAGACCAATGGGAATATCTCACTCCGGAGGAGTACTATTCCACAAATGCCTCCTTCTCTTTGGACGGAAAGAAAGTCGCCGTCTGCCACCAAAACAGCCCCGAACAACTGGAAATCTTCCCATTACCTTAACAAGCAACCGCTTCCCGTGCTGTCCGCCTACACGCAGCACGGGGAGCGGTTCGTTGTTTTTTCTTTATTACCGGCAGGCGCCGCAGCCGGTGCGGGCCCCCTGGGGCGGGCGTCAGCTTCCGTAGACGGTATAGGGGGCCTCTCCGTCCCCCAGCTCCTCCAGGGAGAGGATCTGGAGATAAAACTCCCCCGTCTCCTCGTCCCATTGTTCCCGGAAATGCATCCGGGCCAGGTAGGGCACCCCATAGCTTTCAAACTCCCCCGCCAGCAGCTGCCGCTCCATCCGGTCGGAGGCAGGCAGATCCGCATCCAGGGAGAAGACAAAGTAGTAAAACAGGCCGGTGCGGCTTCCGTCCGGCTCCTCGGTCAGCTCCGACAGCACCCACCGGATGGAGGTGAGCCCCCAGCCGGTGGGCTTGACGGTGCCGGTCTGCGGGTCCAGGTAGGTCATCTGGTTGTCAAACTCGCGGATGGTGCGGCCGGTGTACTTCTCTGCCGCGGCGTTCATCTCCTCGGGGGAAAAGCCGGTTTCAAACCCGTCCCCCTCTTCATCGGCCGCCGCCAGAACCCAGAGGGCATAGGCGGAGAGCTGTTCATCGGTAAAGGGCTGGCCCTCCGGGCTGAGAAGGAGACACACCTCGCTGTGGTCCTTCAGATACTCGTAGTACCGGGCGGCCGCGCCGTGCTCCGCCACCCCGTGGCCTTCCTCTTGGGGGACAGGCGAGGCGGCAGGCGACGAGGACGAAGAGACTTCCTGGGACGAGGGCTCCGTCTCCCCCGCCGGGGAACAGGCCGTCCCCGCCAACAAAAGGGCCGCTGCCATCAGGGCCACTACCACTCTCTTCATCCGGATCCCTCCTTTTTGTCCTTTCCATTATACTATACCCATCTACAGGGGACAAGATGAAAAAGCGGCACCCATCCCGGCCCTGTTTGGAAGTCGGAATGGGCGCCGCAACAGCGAGGTAACAACAGGCCCCTTTAAGGAACCATCTGTATTGTACCACCTGGAGCAGACTCCAACACAACTGAACTTTTTGTGAACAAGAAGGTTCCCCCTGGTTCTGCCGGGGCACGTTTCCTCCACCGCCCTACTTGGGCGTCCGCGCAGGCGCTCCACCGGTGAGGGCCAGCTTGCGGTATTCCTTGGGGAGAAGGTGGGTCACATCCTGGAAGGCCCTGGTGAACTTTCCCTGGCTTTCGTACCCCACCTGGGCGGCAATCTGGGCGATAGGCTCGCCGGTGGTCCGCAGCAGTTCCATAGCCCTGCGCACCCGGTACTCCTTCATATAGCTGGCAATGGGCTGGCCGTACACCGCCTTGAACCCCCGCTTCAAGGAGGAGGCATCGATCAGGTACCGGCGGGACAGCTCCTCAATGGTAAACCGCCGGTCCAGGTTCTGCACCAGCAGCTCGTGGATCTCCCGGATCTGCTGGGCCTGGCCCCACAGATGGCGGCCGGTTCCCCTCGCCGCCTCCCGGCCCCGCCCCCACAGGTAGAGGAGCAGCTCCTGCACCTTCAGCCGGCAGTAGGGAAGGCGCAGAGCCGGTGGCTGCCGGTAGAGCGGGGCAAAGATCTCCTCCAGCTCGTAGCTGGCGGGGAGAACAGCCGGCTGCCCTTCCCCGCAGTAGATCCGGCACAGCTCCTCCAGGGTCACCCCCGCCTCCTCCAGCACCGCCGGCCAGTGCCCCTGTCCTTCCCCCTGGGCGAGGGCGACGGTCACGCCCTCGTAGCAGCCCAGGGGAAGCTCCATCTGGGAACCGGCACAGCAGTCGGTGGTGCGCAGGAACAGGTCCCCCGGCCCCAGATAGACAGCGGCGCCCCCCTTCAGGTTCCACCCGGCCCGGCCTCGCCGGCAATAGGTGATCTCCAGCACCGATCGGTCCGCCGGATGGCAGAAGGATACCCGCTTTGCCAAAAAGCGGTGGCAGATCAGATAAACGCCGGGAAAAAGGCTGAAAATCTCTCCTCTTCCCCGCCCTTGGGAGCCCAGGTCCACCTGGGCGTCCCAGGCGCTCCCCTCCGAAGGGCAGACGCCTTCCAGCCGGAGAGTCCCGAAAGGCACCCCCGCCAGCTCCTGTTCCAACCGAATCCGATCCTCTTCCCCCATTCCCGCTCCCCCTCTCTCACAAGGACGGGCAGGCGATCTCCACCATCTTCTCGATCATCCGGTGAAGAAGCTGGGCCTGCTGGGTATCGGCCGCCTTGTAGTAGACCTCCTTGCCCACCCGGCGGCTGACCACCAGGCCCCCCGCCTTCAGCTGCTTGAGATGGTGGGAGACCGCCGGGCTGCTCATCTCCACCATGGCCGACAGATTGATGACGCATTCCTCGCAGTGGCACAGCAGCCAGAAGATCCGGATCCGGCTTCCGTCCCCCAGCTGCTTGAAAATATCGGAGACGTGCTGGAATTCCTCCACCTTGGGCATGGTTTCCAAGCCGAGCGAATCCGTTTCCCCATGGTTGTGGGGCAGTTGTCTGGATTCCATTCCTGTCAAACCCCCTTTTGGCCTATTGTAGCACATCTTTTCCGGGAAGGAAAGCTTCCCACACCGCCGCTGCCGGGCGCCCCCTTTGGCCCAAACGGAAGTATTTTTTGCCCAAATGGGTGGAACCCCTTCTCCCGTCTTGACAACCCGCCGGAAAAGGGCTATGCTATGGATAAACAATTAAACAATCATTGAACCGTTTAGCCGGTTCGGAACTGTTATCCCTGGAAAGGAGCCGATTGCCATGAAAAAGAGCTACAAGATCGACGTGGACTGCGCCAATTGTGCCAACAAGATGGAGGCGGCCGCCCAAAAAACCGCCGGCGTCAAGACCGCTACCGTCAACTTCATGACCCTCAAGATGCAGGTGGAGTTTGAAGAGGGGCAGGATCCCAAAGCCGTCATGACCCAGGTCCGGAAGAACTGCAAAAAGGTGGAAGACGACTGCGAGATCTACCTGTAGGGAAGGGATCCTCCAGGGCCCGTCCGGCGGTCGGCCGGGCGGGTATCTTCGCCCATAATAATTCAATAATTAAGCAACTATTAAATATAATGGAAGCAATCTGTAGGAGTGACAAGCAATGAGCAAGAAACAGCGGACGATGCTGACCCGTATCTTGGTCGCCGCCGGCCTGCTGGTGGCGCTGGCCTTTGTCCCGGTTACCGGCTGGCTGCGGTTCGGGTGTTACCTGGTTCCCTATCTGGTCATCGGGTACGACATTCTGTTAAAGGCGTGGAAAGGAATCCGCAACGGCCAGGTTTTTGACGAGAATTTCCTCATGGCCGTGGCCACGGTGGGCGCCATCGCCCTGGCCCTCTACGAAGGAAGCGGCGACTACACCGAGGCCATCGCGGTGATGCTCTTCTACCAGGTGGGAGAGCTGTTTCAAAGCTACGCCGTGGGCAAGAGCCGCCGGAACATCAGCGACCTGATGGACATCCGCCCCGACTATGCCAACCTGGAACGGGACGGCAAGCTGGAGCAGGTGGACCCGGACGAGGTGGCCGTCGGCTCGGTCATTGTGGTCCAGCCCGGCGAGAAGGTACCCATCGACGGCACGGTGGTGGAGGGCTCCTCCACCCTGAACACCGCTGCCCTCACCGGGGAGAGCCTGCCCCGGGAGGTGGCGGAAGGGGACGAGATCGTCAGCGGCTGCATCAACATGAGCGGCCTGCTGAAGATCCGCACCACCAAAGAGTTCGGCGAGTCCACCGTCTCCAAGATTTTGGACCTGGTGGAAAACGCCAGCTCCCGCAAATCCCGCTCGGAGGCCTTCATCTCCAAATTTGCCCGGGTCTACACCCCTGCGGTCTGCTTTGCCGCCCTGGCGCTGGCCCTTCTGCCCCCCCTGGTACGGACGGTGCTGCTGGGCCTGCCCGCCGGCTGGGAAACCTGGATCTACCGGGCCCTCACCTTCCTGGTCATCAGCTGCCCCTGTGCTCTGGTCATCAGCATCCCCCTCAGCTTCTTCGCCGGCATCGGCGGGGCCAGCAAGGCCGGGATCCTGGTAAAGGGGTCCAACTATCTGGAAACCCTCTCCCAGGCCAAGGTGGTGGTTTTTGACAAGACCGGCACCCTGACCCAGGGGGTGTTTGAGGTGAACGCCATCCACCACAACGAGATGGACAGCGACAGGCTGGTGGAATATGCGGCCCTGGCCGAGAGCGCCTCCTCCCACCCCATCAGCAAGAGCCTGCAGCGGGCCTACGGGAAGGAGATCGACCGGAGCCGTGTCAGCGACATCCAGGAGATCAGCGGCAACGGCGTCATTGCCAAGGTGGACGGCCATACCGTCGCCGCCGGCAACGACAAGCTGATGGACCGGCTGGGTATCCCCTACCGTCCCTGCCACACCGTGGGCACCATCATCCACATGGCCATTGACGGCCAGTACGCCGGGCACATCGTCATCTCTGACGTGGAGAAGCCCACCTCCAAGCAGGCCATCCAGGCCCTAAAGGCGGCTGGCGTCCGCCAGACGGTCATGCTCACCGGCGATGCAAAGGCGGTAGCCGACCAGGTAGCCAAGGACCTGGGGGTGGACCAGGTGTACAGCCAGCTGCTGCCTGCCGACAAGGTGGCAAAGGTGGAAGAACTCCTGGACCGGAAGGCGGAAAAGGAAAAGCTGGCCTTTGTGGGGGACGGCATCAACGACGCGCCGGTCCTTTCCCGGGCGGACATCGGCATCGCCATGGGCGCCATGGGGTCCGACGCTGCCATCGAGGCCGCCGACGTGGTCCTCATGGACGACGATCCCCTCAAGATTGCCAAGGCCATCAAGATCTCCCGCAAGTGCCTGGGGATCGTGTACCAGAACATCGTCTTTGCCATCGGGGTCAAGTTCCTCTGCCTGGCCCTGGGGGCGCTGGGCCTTGCCAACATGTGGCTCGCCATCTTTGCCGACGTAGGGGTGATGATCCTGGCGGTCCTCAACGCCATCCGCGCCCTCTTTGTCAAGAATCTATAGCCTGTCCCCTGCCGGCAGAAGGGCCCCGTCCAAGCGACGGGGCCCTTGCTGTTTCAAAGGGAACGGTCAGGAATCATCCTCTTCTTGTCCGTCCCGCAAAAAGGCCTCCAGGCCCCCTTTCAAAAACCGGTCGATGGTTGTTTGAACGGTTTTCCAGTCCCGGCATCGATTCTTCAGCATCATCCGGTTGATGGCCAGGCAGCCGTTGCACTGGAAATACAGCAGCGCCTCCGCCTGTTCAAAGGTGAGGGCAGAATGCCGCATCAGCCTGGTGACAAACGCCTCCTTGCGTTCCTCCACCAGCAGATTTACAATCCTGGGCGCCACCGTCTCGTCAAAGAAAAGGGGCTGGTAAACTGGATTCCCCTGTACCTTCTGACAGAACGGATAGGTACATCGCTCCTCCTGGGGACAGAGGACATGATCCATCACATCGGTGGTATCTCCAAAGGCGTCGTGAAGAAGGTCATCCAGCAGATCGTCCAGGTCAAAATAGTGGAGATAGAAGGTTCCCCGGTTTATCTGGGAACGGCGGCAAATCTCGGTAACGGTAATCCGGTTGTAGGGCTTCTCCTGCATCAGCTCCAGTAGAGCTTCCTTAAGGGTGCGGCGGGTATAGCGGGTCCGCCGGTCCAGCGGCTTTTCGCCGACGGTTTTCCTTTCTTCCATAGACGGTATGCTCCTTCCTCCCTCGACAGATTCAAAAAACTGTTTAGAAACGGCACAGTCTCCCATACTTGATGATTGAAGAGCTGTTTTCTTTTAGTATAATAGAAACCGGGACAGAAAATCAACACTCTGTCTATCATTTTACAAGTTGTGGAGGAATAATGATGAGCCGTATTATTGCGGTCGCCGGCAAAGGCGGCGTGGGAAAGACCACCCTCTGCGGGCTGCTGATCCAATATCTATGTGAAACTGGACGGAAACCGGTCCTGGCAGTAGACGCAGACGCCAACGCCAATCTGAACGAAGTGCTTGGAGTGACGGCAGGACCCACCTTGGGAGAGATCCGGGAGGAGATCGAGCGGGCCGGAACCGATACCAACAGCCCCATCCCCAAGGGGATGACCAAAGGGGACTATCTCCAGATGCGGATGATGGACGCCGTGGCGGAGGAGCAGGACTTTGATCTGATGGTGATGGGACGATCTCAGGGACAGGGATGCTATTGTTACGTCAACGGCCTGGTACAGACCCAGATCCAGCGTCTGCAAGGCAGCTACCCCTATATTGTGGTGGATAACGAGGCAGGGATGGAGCACATCAGCCGAGGGCTGCTGCCAACCATGGACACCGCCCTCCTGGTGAGCGACTGTTCCCGGCGGGGAATCCAGGCGGCGGGGCGGATTGCCTCTCTGATGAGAGAGTTGAAGCTGCATCCGCAGCGGACCGGTTTGGTTGTCAACCGGGCGCCCGGGGGCCAGCTGGATCCCGGTACTCTGGAGGAAATCCGCCTGCAAGGGCTGGAGCTGCTGGGGGTTATTCCCCAGGACCAGGAGGTCTACCAGTTTGACTGCGACGGCAAGCCCATCGTTCGCTTGCCGGAACACTCCCCTGTCCGCCGGGCCTTTGCACAAATTCTGGAGAAGCTGGAGCTGTAACAAGAAAGGGTGACAAGCCATGGGCGTCCTGTCTGGTTGTTTTGACGCACGAAATATGGTGGAGATTGCCGAGGAACCCTGCCCCCGGTGCGGCGCACCGATCGAGGTGTTCATCCGGGACGGGCGGCGGATCAACGATTCCACCTGCGACCACTGCGGTTTCCTTCTCCCGGAGGAGGAACCTCTAGAAGTCCTTTCTCCAAAGGACCCTCCTTCCCAACCGTGATCATCTTCTTTCTCCCGCGCGGACTTTTGTCCTCCTTGCAGAGTCCCGCACGGGCGGGAACCGGTAGTTTTCCGGATAAGCATCTTTGGGCCGCCTGCGGGCGGCCCCTCCCGTATGCGGGGCCGCTCCGCGCCCCGCACCCCCAGGGTGACTCTTTCTATGGAGAAAGAGTCACCAGAAAGCCAGCCAAGGGGGCATCCCCCT
>CAJFKV010000074.1 GCA_904387055.1 Candidatus Heteroruminococcus faecigallinarum
TGCGTTGGAGCCGAACCGCTTTGGGCGACCGCTGCATTTCCATGCCGACGATGTTCAGCGTACCGGGAGGTACGCCGGTCGGCGGGGATTGCCAAGGGCCTTCCCTTGGCTGGCTTTCTGGGAACTCTTTCTCCATAGAAAGAGTTCCCCTGGGGGTGTGGGGAACGGAGTGTCCCCACATAAACGGGAGGCGGGCCGCAGGCCCGCACGGGAGAGGGCGGCGAAGCCGTCCACAAGCCTGCCTCGCAGAGGCCACCGATCCCCACCCGCCCGCGTGAACCTCTGTAAAGGGGTTAGAAGGCGCAGCCGCCTATTCCTGCGGCAGGAAGGAGAAGATATTCACCACGTTGCCTCCCATCACCGGCACCCACCCGTCGTAGGCGCCGGTGTTGCAGACCTGGAGGGTATCGGCAAAGCCGAAGTTGATGAGGGGGATGTCGTCGGCCACAATGGGCTGCAGCTGCTGGAGAAGGGCGGTCATCTCCTCGGTGGAGGTCACCCCCAGATAGTCGGACGCCACCAGCGCGTCGAACTGGTCGTTCTGGTAGCCGCACAGGTTGTCGCTGCCGATGGTCAGATCCCCGGCACACAGCTGCACCAGATAGCTCATGGAGATGCTGGACCCCCATCCCCACATGGCCAGGTCGTAGTCCCGGCCCTTGGTCACGTCGAAATCCGGCCACACATAGGCGTCCACCGTGTCCATCTCCAGGGCGGTCACCTGGATGGAGATCCCCACCTGGGCCAGCTGCTGGGCAACCAGCTCGGCGGCCCGGATGCGGATGGGGTTGTTGGCATACACCAGCAGCTCCAGCTCCAGGGGGTTTCCCGCCTGGTCCAGCCGGATGCCGCCGCTGTTCCTCTCGGTGTATCCCAGGGAATCCAGCAGCCGGTCGGCCGCCTGGGGGTCGTAGGTGTATTCCAGACCGGGGACGGCGTAGGGCAGGTCGCTGCGGACCAGGCCCCTGGTCCCCGGCAGGCAGTACTCCCCAAAAAGGGTCCCCATAATGCCGTTGACATCGATGGCATAGGCCATCGCCCGGCGGAAATCCGCCTCATCCAGGGGAGGCCGCCCGTTGTTGATGTTCATCAACATGGGGCTGTACCCGGCGCTGGCATAGACGGTCATCTGGGGCAGGCTGCGGAAGGTGTCCAGCACCTCCACCCCGATGGTGGAGGTAGAGGCGTCCAGCTCCCCCGCCAGCAGCCCCTGCTGCACGGCGCTGTCGTTCTCCATAATGGGCAGGTTGATGGTTTTGACCCGGGGCGTCCCGGCAAAGTAATCCTCCACCGCCTCCAGCCGGTAGTATTGGCCCACCCGGTAATCGGCCAGGCGGTACATGCCGCTCCCCACCGACTCGGTCACCTGGGTGGCGTCCTCCACCCCGTCATAGACCGATTTGCAGACAATCCGCATGACGCAGAATCCGTCCCGCAGGAAGTTCACATCGCTCTCGGTGAGGGTAAAGCGGAGGGTCCGCTCGTCCAGCACCTCCACCGATTCCACCTGGTTGGCGATGCTGCGCAGCCCCGCCACGCTCTGGGTGGCCGGGTAGGTGAAGGAGAAGGCCACATCCTCGGCGGTGACCGGCTGGCCGTTGTGGAACCGCAGCCCCTCCTTCAGGGTCATGGTGTAGACCCGGGCGTCCTCCACCGTATAGTCCTCCTCCACCATCCAGGGGATAATCTCGTTGTTCTCGTCGGTGGTGAAGAGGGTGTCGTAGATCAGCCGGTTCACCGTGAGGCCGGTGGCGCTCACATAGGTGTAGGGGGCCAGGGTGTTCTCGTCGTTGGTGATGGCGATGGTCAAGCTCTCCACCTGGCCGTCCGCCCCTCCGTCCGAAGACGGCGCCGGGGACTCGCCCGCTCCCCCTCCGCAGGCCGACAGGGAGACGACCGTCACGGCCGCCAGAAGAAGGGAAAGCAACTTTTCTTTCATACCGCTGCACTCCTTTATCATAGCAAAAAATTCCTCAAAGGAAAAGCCCCGTCGGTCCCTAGACCAGCAGATTGTCCAGTACAAAGGTCCCTTCCCGCCGGTACTGCTCCGCCAGCATCACCGGGCAGTGGCCGGTGGCTCCGGGATACAGGGCATAGGCCAGGTCCATCTGCCGCTTCCAGGCGGTGCCCCGCTCCAGCCGGGTGGACAGCTTCTCCCACCCAGGGATCATCCTGGCCCGGAGGGCCTCCTCCTGGGGCGACACCTCCCCGCCAAACACCTCCAGCTGCAGTTTGAGGGCATCCATCGCCGCCACCTTTTTCTCCCAGACGGAGGCGATGTCCACCAGGCAGTTGGGGTGCTCGGGGGTCATGTAGTAGATGGTGGGACAGGGGCAGGGCTCCAGGCCGGGCAGCTCCTCCAGGGCGTAGGGGCGGCTGGCCAGGGCGACCGCCTCCAGGATCATGGGCATCACCGGCCGGCGGCCGGGGTCCAGGTCGGCCAGGGAATGTTCCGGGTCCTGGGTCAAGAGGATCTCCGGCCGGAACCGGCGGATCACCTCCACCAGCCGCAGCTTCTCCTCCCGGGAACCGGTGACCGCCCCCGTGTCCATCCCCAAAAACTCCACACTCACCCCCAGGATGGCCGCCGCCTCCTGCAGCTCCCGGCGCATCTGCTCGCCGGCAAAGAGGATCGCCCCGTGGGACACGCCCCCTTCCATGGCATTTTTGCACAGAGCGCCGCCGCACTCCACCACTTCCATGCTGTACGCTCCCAGCAGGAGCATCCGCTTTCCGCTCATTCCATCCACGTCCTTTCGATTCCAACCAATATCCGGAGTTTCCCCTTCTTTGCGGCAACAAAAAATACCGCCCACCGCCCGGATTCTGCCCAGAGCGGAAAAGCGGTATTCGTACCGTTGTTATGGGGAAAACACCATCTTTCAAGGGGCGCCTGCTGGCGCCAGCCGACCTTCATGATCAACAGGATTACTATACTACACTGTTATCCATTTGTCAAGCAGCTGGGGATCCCCCTCATCGGGTCATCCTCAACCGCCTCTTTACCAGGGGGACAAACCGCACCAGCGTGGCGGACAGCATAATCCCAAACCCAATGCCTCCCCCGATTCCCAGCGTCAGGGCGCCCTGCTGGAGCGCCGCGTCGTAGCGGCCCTCCGCCACCAAGGAAATGGTACCGTAGGCGGTGATCCCCGGCACCAGGGGAAAGATCCCCGGCACATAGAACATCGACGCCGGCGTTTCCTTGACCCTGGCCATCCCCTCGCTGTACAGGTTGACGGCGAAGGCCCCGCAGAAGGACCCCGCCACCGCGCTGCCGGAGCCGGCCAGCACCAGGCTGTAGACCAGCCAGCCCAGCGCGCCGCCCAGGCCGGTCCAGAGGATCTTGTACCGGTCGATGTTGAAGAGCACCACGGGGAACACGCTTCCCAGGAAGGCCAGGGCGGTCATCTTCCACAGGGCCGGGTTCCCCAGCTCCTGCCACACTGCCTCCATCACAGCCACCCCCTTCCGACGATGAGGGCTACCCCCACCCCCATACTGATGGCGATGATGATGACCAGCGCCTCGCTGAACCGGGCCACCCCGGCGGAAAAATTGCCGTACAAAATGTCCTTGATTCCATTGGTGAGGACCACCCCGGGAATCAGGATCATGATGGCCCCGGTGATGGTGCTGTTGGCCTCCACCCCGCCCAGAAGGCTCTGGACCAGGAGGCTGCCGCCGCCGATGATCAGCCCGCCGAACACATACTCCAGGAACTGGAAGAATCCCAGCCGGCCCACCCATTCCATCACCAGATAGGTGAAGGCGCAGACCAGCATGGCCGCTGCCCCGTCCCACAGGCTTCCTCCAAAGAAGACCGCGTACACCCCGCCGGTCATGGCGGCCGCCGCCGTCCGGACGGGAAGGGTAAAGTTGGGCGCCCGCTGGATCTCCTCCAGCTGGGCTTTGGCCTCCTCGAAGGGGAGGGGATGGCGGGCCATCCGGCGGGAGAAGGCATTGATCAGCTCAATCCGGTACAGGTCCACATGCTTTTGCTCCGCCTTGCACATCTGGGCATACTTTTCCCCCGTCTCCCCCTTTACCTCCAGAAGGATTCCCCCCGGAACGGTGAGGCATTCCCCCCGGCAGCCATAGGCCCGGCAGATGGTGGCGACCGTCTCCTCCACCCGGTAGGCCTCAGCCCCATTGGCGAGAAGGATCTCCCCGGCGGTCAGGGCAAGCTCGCTGATCTCTTCCATCTTTCCCATCCGTTTTCCTTTCCTCCTCAAAAAGGGGGCGGGCCGCCGGCACGCCGCCAGGGTCCGCCCCGCTTGTTATTCGCCGGTCAGACGCTCAGTTGGGCACGGGCGCCCAGCTGGTCCTGGTTGGCCCGGAGCACCGGCTCCACCACCTGGTCCAGGTACTCCTCCACCTGCTGGGGAGCGCGGCCCACAAAGTTCTTCGGCTCCAGGACCTTCTCAATCTCCCACCGCTCCAGGCCGAAGGCGCTGTCGCCGCAGATCCGGTCGATCAGGTCGTTGTCGCCCCCTTCTTCCTTCACCACCCGGGCGGCAGCGATGGAATGCTCCCGCAGCCGCTCGTGGAGCTGCTGCCGGTCGCCGCCCTTCTTCACCGCGTCCATCATGATGTTCTCGGTGGCCATAAAGGGCAGCTCCCGCATCACCCGCTGCTCGATCACCTTGGGGTAGACCACCAGACCGTCGCAGATGTTCAGCATGATGTTCAGGATGCCGTCCACCGCCAAAAACGCCTCCGACACGGCAATCCGCCGGTTGGCCGAGTCGTCCAGCGTCCGCTCGAACCACTGGGTGGCGGTGGTGAAGACCGGGTTGAGGGAATCAGTCATCACAAAGCGGGCCAGGGCGTTGATCCGCTCGCTGCGCATGGGGTTGCGCTTATAGGGCATGGCCGAGGAACCGATCTGGTGCTTCTCGAAGGGCTCCTCCATCTCCTTGAAGTTTTGCAGCAGCCGCAGGTCGTTGGCAAACTTGCTGGTGGACTGGGCAATGCCCGAGAGGGCCTCCACCACCTGGGCGTCCACCTTCCGGGAATAGGTCTGGCCGGAAACAGGCACCGCCTCGGCAAAATCCATGTACCGGCAGATGAGGCGCTCCAGCTCCTTCACCTTCTCGGCGTCCCCCTCAAAGAGCTCCATAAAACTGGCCTGGGTGCCGGTGGTCCCCTTGGAGCCCAGCAGCTTCAGGTGGGAAATCCGGTAGTCCACCTCTTCCAGGTCCATCATCAGCTCGTTGATCCACAGGGTGGCCCGCTTGCCCACGGTGGTCAGCTGGGCAGGCTGGCAGTGGGTATAGGCCAGGGCGGGCAGGTCCTTGTACTGGCGGGCAAAGGAGGCCAGCAGGTCGATGACGCTGAGAAGCTTGCGGCGGATGAGGCGCAGGCCCTCCCGCATGATGATGATGTCGGTGTTGTCCCCCACATAGCAGCTGGTGGCACCCAGGTGGATGATCCCCTTGGCGTCGGGGCACTGCAGGCCGTAGGCATACACATGGCTCATCACGTCGTGGCGGGTCTCCTTCTCCCGCCGGATGGCATCCTCGTAGTTGATGTCCTCGGCGTGGGCCTCCAGCTGGTCGATCTGCTCCTGGGTGATGGGCAGGCCCAGCTCCTTTTCCGCCTTGGCCAGGGCGATCCACAGCTGCCGCCAGGTGCGGAATTTTTTATCGTTGGAGAAGATATACTGCATCTCCTCCGAGGCGTAACGCTGAGAAAACGGGCTCTCGTAACGGTTGGTCATTGGGTATCAGCACTCCTTTTCACGACAGGGGGATTCCCCTTCACAACAAAGGCGGCAAGAACCGGGATTCCTGCCGCCTGGCGGACAAAAGGCGCAGCCCTTAATACTCGGCGGAGCCGGTGGTCCGGGGGAAGGGCAGCACGTCCCGGATATTGGAGACGCCGGTCATGTACATAATCAGCCGCTCGAAGCCCAGGCCGAAGCCGGCGTGGCGGGCCGAGCCGAACCGGCGCAGATCCAGGTACCAGCTGTAGTCCTCCTCCCGCAGGCCCAGCTCGTGGATCCGGCGGGTGAGCACATCCAGGCGCTCCTCGCGCTGGGAGCCGCCGATGATCTCCCCCACGCCGGGCACCAGCAGGTCCACAGCGGCCACCGTCTTGCCGTCGTCGTTGAGACGCATGTAGAAGGCCTTGATCTCCTTGGGGTAGTCGGTGACAAAGACCGGCCGCCGGTAGATCTTCTCGGTGAGGTACCGCTCATGCTCGGTCTGCAGGTCGCAGCCCCAGTACACCGGGTACTCGAAGCCGGCCTCCTCCTTGACCGCCAGCAGCTGGTCCACCGCCTCGGTATAGGTGACCCGGGCAAACTGGGAGGAGACGATCGACTGCAGCCGCTCCAGCAGCCCCTTGTCGTAGAAGTTGTTAAAGAACTGCATCTCGGCCGGGCAGTGGTCCATGACATACTGGAGAACATACTTGATCATGGCCTCGGCCAGCTCCATGTTGTCCTCCAGGTCGGCAAAGGCGATCTCCGGCTCGATCATCCAGAATTCCGCCGCGTGACGGGGGGTGTTGGAGTTCTCGGCCCGGAAGGTGGGCCCAAAGGTGTAGATCTTGGAGAAGGCCATGGCCATGCACTCCCCCTCCAGCTGGCCGGAGACGGTGAGGCTGGTGGACTTGCCAAAGAAGTCCTCGCTGTAATCGACGGTCCCGTCGGGGGTGCGGGGCAGGTTCTCCAGGTCCAGGGTGGTGACCCGGAACATCTCCCCGGCTCCTTCACAGTCGCTGCCGGTGATGAGAGGGGTATGGGCATAGACAAAGCCCCGCTCGTTGAAGAACTTGTGCAGGGCATAGGCCGCCACCGACCGGACCCGGAACACCGCGCTGAAGGTATTGGTCCGGGGGCGGAGGTGGGCGATGGTCCGCAGATACTCCAGGGTGTGGCGCTTTTTCTGCAGGGGATACTCGGGGGTGGAGGTTCCTTCCACCGCGACGGAAGAGGCGTGAACCTCGAAGGGCTGCTTGGCCCCCGGGGTGAGGACCAGCTGGCCCTTGACCACCAGGGCGGCGCCCACGTTTTGCTTGACGATCTCCTTGTAGTTGCCCAGCTTGTCCGCCTGGATCACCACCTGCAAATTGCCGAAGGTGCTGCCGTCGTTCAGTTCAATAAAGGCCAGGGCCTTGTTGTCCCGGATGGTTCTTACCCAGCCGCAGACGGTAATCTCCCCGCCGGTGTATCGGTCCGCGCCGTCAAACAGGCTGCGAATCTCGGTTCTTTCCATCTTGTTCCCTCCATCGTTGGTATCGTTCCAATTCCCAAGCCCGCTGCCGATTGCGGCAGGGGCGTAGCTACTTGTTATTATAGTACATATCCCGTCCTTTGCGCAACTGTTTCCCGCCGCTTTTCTCAAAGCTTACGCCGCCGCTCCCGTGCGGGCCTACCGTTTTTTGCCCGCTGACGCGGGCGGGTGGGAACCGGTGGTCCTCTGCCAAAGGCGAGAGTGGGCGGCTTCGCCGCCCTTCTGCCGTGCGGGCCTGCCGTTTTTTTGCCCGCTGACGCGGGCGGGTGGGGATCGGTGGTCTCTGCGAGACGGGCTTTTTGGGCCGCCTCCGGCGGCCCCTCCCGAGCGGGCCTGCGGCCCGCCTGCCGTGTAAACGGGGGCGCTCCGCCCCCCGGACCCCCAGGGGAACTCTTTCTATGGAGAAAGAGTTCCCAGAAAGCCAGGGAAGGGAGGCTAGCCTCCCTTCCCGATCCCTCCACCCGGGGCCAGCCCCGGGACCCCGCCAGGGGGGTCCCCCCTAACCCCCCAGGACACCCGCCGGACTACGGCAGGTGTCCTTCATAGGGGGCTCTGCCCCATCTCGGCCTAAGAGCCGCCCTGGCGGGCGGTTGGCCTCGAAACGCTTCGCTGCGGCTCGCAGTCATGACGTCGATTTTCTCCGCCTGCGGCTCTAAAAATCTCCTGTCACCCCTGGAGGGGAGAGCGGCAGATGGCATTCGCCCTGCCGCGTTTCAGAAAA
>CAJFKV010000075.1 GCA_904387055.1 Candidatus Heteroruminococcus faecigallinarum
TCTCCGCCTGCGGCTCTAAAAATCTCCTGTCACCCCCGCAGGGGAAGGGCGGCAGAAGGCTCGCGCCCTGCCGCCCTTTTATTGGGACATGTGCCTGCACTGTACTTAGAAGAATATTGATGATACCTACAGGCTGGACTGCCGGTCGGGGGAATGGAAAAGCCGGGGATTTCCCGGCTTGTTTTGTGGGTCGTCAGTCAAGACCCACGGAGGGGAACGTCCTTCGGTGGTCGCCTCCTGGATAGGCAGTTCCGTGCCTGATGAGGTTTTGCCCCCGTCGGACAGGGGCGAGCGGAGCGAGACCTTTTCCCTAGGAGGAGTAGGGTACCGTAAGGGGGTGGCGGGGGATTTTCCCCCGCCTGGCTTTCTGGTGACTCTTTCTCCATAGAAAGAGTCACCCTGGGGGTCCGGGGCGCGGAGCGGCCCCGCATACGGGAGGGGCCGCCAAAGGCGGCCCAAAGGTATCTTTCCGGAAAACTACCGGTTCCCACCCGCCCGCGGCAGCCTCGGGGAAAGTGTGGGGAGCGGCCCCGCCGTAGCCCCGGGAGGTGTGGAGGGCGGAGCGCCTCCACATAAACGGCAGGCGGCCCGCAGGGCCGCTCGGTAGTGGCGGCGCAGCCGCCGACCCCCACCTGCGCAAACCTCCGCAAGGGGGTCAACCGTTTACAGCCGGCCTTGGGCGGCCAGCTGCTCCTGTTCCCGCCGCAGGCGCAGCAGGAAGGACTGGGGATCCAGGTCTACCATGGAATAGGTGATGGTGGTGCCCTTGGGGATGGGGACCTTTACCCGGGTGCGGTCGTTTACCAGCCCCAGCGGCAGGGCGCCCGCCGCCTGGGCCTCCCGATAGGACCACAGGGACCCGTATGCCGTGTACCCGCCGATCCCGTCCAGGTACTCGCCCGGGCGGAGATCCCGCTTGGCCACCGTCACAACCTCCGAATAGGGGGCCCCGGGGGCGGGGACGATGGACGGCTCCCCCTGCAGCACCACCCGCGCCACCGAGACCGGCGTCTCCAGGCTGGCCAGGTGATAGGGGCGGTAGAGGGCGTAGTTGGGCCCCTCTCCCAGCAGCAGATACTGCACCTCCCGGTGAACCTCCTCCAGGGGGGAGGTGATGATGCAGTAGACGCCGGGGGCCACCCCGTTTACATAATCCACCACCTGGTACCGGTCCAGGATGCCCCCCTCCTCCTTCAGGCGGTAAACCGACGCCAGCTGGTCCGGCGTGGCGGGGTGGCCGGTGCCGCCGGGGCAGGCGGGCAGGAAGCCGGTGGCGTTGGAGATGGCGGCCAGCTCCACCATGGTTTTGCTGGCGTCCTTAAAGGAGGTGAGCATCCGGGGACTCATCCGCTTGCGGGCGGCCTCCTCCTCCACCATGTCGGGGGTGCATTCCCGGTTCACCGGGTTGTTCTTCCCCTTGCCCAAGGCCAGCACCTGGAACCCCAGCGCCCGGGCAAAGTCGTACAGCTCCATCACCGCACCCGGCTCATCCCCGGCCGACCCGGTGTAGATAACCCCCTCCCGCTGGGCCATCCGGTGGAGAAGGGGCCCCACCACCACGTCCGTCTCCACGTTGAGGGAGATGATGTGCCGGTGGGCGGCGATGGCGTCCACCGCCAGCCTGGCCCCTGCCTCGGTGTTGCCGGTGGCGTCGATCACCACGTCGATCTGGGAACAGCCGGTGACCGCCTGGGCCAGGTCGGTGGCCACATATTTTCCCTGGGCCAGCCAGTCCTCCGCCTGGGAGGGGGTGGCCGCCAGGCGGATCTCCTCCCGAGGGATGCCCGCCGCCAGCAGAACCCCCATCGCCCGCTGGGGATGCCGGTCGGCCACAATCCGGGGGGTGATGCCCTTCATCCACACCGTCTGGCACACCAGGCCGCGGCCCATCTGCCCCGCGCCAATGATGCCCAGGGCAATGGGCCTGCCTTCCTCTTCCCGTTTCAGGAGCGCCGCTGTCAATCCAATCATGCTGCTCGATCCGTTCCTTTCCTGTGGTCCCTGGCCGGAGCCAGGGCGTCTCCCTTTCTATTTTGGCAGACCAATGTGAATAAAGCAAGTCTAAACGGAGAAATGGTCCGGAAAGTTTTTCTGCCCATGGTGGACCATTTGACAAAAATGCCATCCAGGGGGTATGATACCGGTAGATTTTTTGGACCAAAGGGGGACCTCCAGATGAAAACCATCGATCTCCACGCCCACACCACCGCCTCCGACGGGAGCTGCACCCCCACCCAGCTGGTGGAGCTGGCCGCCCGGAAGGGGCTGGCGGCGGTGGCGGTGACCGACCACGACACCACCGCCGGCCTGGCGGAGGCGCTGGCTGCCGGGGAGCGGCTGGGCGTCCGGGTGGTGCCGGGGCTGGAAACCAGCACCCATGTGGAGGATCAGGACGCCCATATCGTCAGCTTGTTCATCGACCCGGATCATCCGGCCATCCGGGAGATGATCGCGTGGATGGCCCAAAGCCGCCAGGAGCGGAACCGGCAGATGGTGGCCCGTCTCCAGGAGGCAGGCCTTCCGGTCACCTGGGAGGAGCTGCTGGCCTTTACCGGCGGGGACCCCGCCAAGGTGGGGAGGGCCCATGTGGGGCGGCTGCTGATGGCCAAGGGCCTGGCCCGGACCATGGGGGAGGCCTTTCAGAACTACCTGATGCGGGGGCGGTGCGGCTATGTTTCCCGCCAGACCCCCTCCCCCGCCCAGTGTATCCAGGCCACCCACCGGGCAGGGGGGCTGGCCTTTGTGGCCCATATCCACCAGATCTGCCGCCGGGACCCCCAGCGGAGCCTGTACCTCTGCCGCAAAACCCTGGCCGACGGCCCCGACGGCCTGGAGACCCTGTACAGCGAATACGACGACTTTTGGCGTGGCCAGGCGGAGGCGCTGGTCCGGGAGTACGGGCTGCTCCGGTCCGGGGGAAGCGACTTCCACGGCACGGTGAAGCCGGGCCTGGAGCTGGGCACCGGCTATGGGGATCTGGCGGTGCCGCTGGCCTATCTGGAGGCGATGGACGCCGCCCGCGGCCGTTAGCCGGCCGCGGCAGGGACCCTTTTCCGGGAAGGGGCTGGTGGATTTGTCAAAAAGAATGGGGGATTTTCGGGAAGAATAACGGTCGACAAACGATAATCTATCTACTATAATTTAAAAAACAGAAAGGGGAGTGCCTGTATGAGTATTGAGCGGATTGCCCGGATGACCCCATCGGTCACCATTGTCATGGAAGGAATCGTCGCCGACCTGAAAGCCCAAGGGGTGGACGTCATCGGCCTCAACGCGGGGGAGCCGGATTTTGATACGCCGGCCCACATCGTGCAGGCCTGCACCCGGGCGATGGAGGAGGGGAAAACCCGGTACATCAACGTAACCGGTATTCCCCAGCTGCGCCAGGCCATCTGCCAAAAGCTCCAGAAGGACAACGGGGCGGTCTATACCCCCGCCCAGATCTGCGTCTCCACCGGGGCCAAGCAGGCGCTGAACAACGCCATCCTCACCACCGTCCAGCCGGGGGACGAGGTCATCATCCCCAAGCCCTGCTGGGTGAGCTATGTGGAGATTGTGAAGCTGGCGGACGGGGTGCCGGTCCTGGTGGACACCGACCCGGCCACCTTCCAGCTGGACCTGGAGGCCATCTCCCGGGCCATCACCCCCCGCACCCGGGCCATCCTCCTCAACACCCCCAACAACCCCACCGGCGCCGTCTACACCCGGGAGAGCCTGGAGGCCCTGGGCCGGCTGGCGGTGGAGCACGATTTTTACATCATCTCCGACGAAGTGTACGAAAAGCTCATCTACGGCAGCGGCGAGCACGTCTCCCCGGCCAGCCTGGGGGAAGAGGTCCAGGCCCACACCATTGTGGTCAACGGCTTCTCCAAGGCCTACGCCATGACCGGCTGGCGGATCGGCTATACGGCGGCGCCCCCGGACATCGCCAAGGACATTGCGGCCCTCCAGGGCCACACCACCTCCAACAGCACCACCTTTGTCCAGTGGGCGGCGCTGGCAGCGCTGGAAGGCCCCCAGGACGAGCTGGAGAGGATGCGCCGGGAGTTTGACCGGCGGCGGCTGTACATGGTGGAGCGGCTGCGGAAGATGCCGGGCATCACCTGCCCCGACGCCGACGGCGCCTTCTACCTGATGCCCGACGTCAGCAGCTATTACGGCAAAACGACCCCCGGCGGCCAGGTGATCGCCGATTCTGCCGCCTTCTGCAATTATATTCTGGAGGAGGCCCATGTAGCCTTTGTGCCCGGCGCCGCCTTCGAAATTCCCAGCGCCGTCCGCATCGCCTATTCCAACTCACTGGAGAAGATCCGGGAGGGGATGGATCGGATGGAAGCGGCCCTGGCCAAGCTTTCATAATCTTGCAAGGAACGCCATTTCCTTTCTCTCACAGTACCCTCCGAACAAGGGCCGGTTTCCCGGCCCTTGTTCGCCTTTTGGCCGGCGGAAGGGGCGGCATTCCCCATCGACGGCGGATCTCCGGCGCGGATGTTGAGCGGGAGATGAAATTCACTTTAAGCGGATATTCCTGGTCGAATCGACGGCGTTTTGCAGGGATTTTGTCTTTTCAAGATTGCGAGCGCCCGATGGTTCTGCTATAATGGACGGGACATCCCTCCGGTCCAAAGGAGGAAAACCGACGGCGCGGGGCCGGGGTTCCTCGCCGTCGGCAAAATACAGGAAAGCGGGTGTGTGGCTTGGTTTATGCGATTGTCTTGTTTGTACTGACCTATGTGCTGATGCTGGCCTTCAGCAGGTACCGGCCGTATATTGCGCTGGGGTCCGCGCTGATCTTTATCCTCACCGGCATGCTGCCTCGGGATCAGATTGTGGGCGCCATCGATTTTAACGTGCTGCTGATGATTGCCGGCACCATGGGGCTGGTGAAGCTGTTTACCGACAGCAGGATGCCGGCCCTCCTGGCGGACCGGATTATGGAAAAGGTACCCAACGTCCAGATGGCCGCCGTATCCCTGGCCCTGTTTGCCGGGATTATTTCGGCCTTTGTGGACAACGTGGCCACCGTGCTGATGGTGGCCCCCATTGCCCTGGAAATCTGCAAAAAGTTGAAGACCAATCCGGTGCCCTTTATCATTGCCATCGCCGTCTCCTCCAACCTGCAGGGGGCGGCCACGCTGGTGGGGGATACCACCGCCATCATGCTGGGTTCCTATGCCAATATGAGCTTCCTGGATTTTATTATTTACCAGGGAAAACCGGGCATCTTCTTTGCTGTGGAGCTGGGGGCGGTGGTATCGGCGGTTATCCTGGCCTTCCTGTTCCGGAAAGAAAAGGTGCCGGTGCCCAAGGGAGCGCCCAGAACCCAGGTGACCGATTATGTGCCCACGGTGCTGCTGGTAGGGATGATCGCCCTGCTGATTGCCGTCTCCTTTGTGCCGGAAAAGCCGGAGATTACCAACGGCCTCATCTGCGTGGGACTGATGGTGATCGGCATGGTGTATACTTTTGTAAGGACCAGGGACACCACCGCCTTCACCGAGCCCTTAAAGGCGGTGGATTTTGAGACGATCGGCCTGCTTTTCGGCCTGTTTCTGGTCATCGGCGGCATCACCAATATGGGGGTGATCGACGCGGTGGCCGGCCTGCTGGCCAGCGTCAGCGGGGGCAACCTCTTCCTGATCTACACGGTGATTGTATGGGCGTCGGTCCTCTTTTCCGCCTTTATCGACAACATCCCCTATGTGGCCACCATGCTGCCGGTGGTGACCGGTCTGGCCGCCTCCCTGGGGGTGGACCCCACCCTGCTCTACTTCGGGCTGCTGTCGGGGGCGACGTTGGGCGGGAACTGCACCCCCATCGGCGCCTCGGCCAACATTGCCGGCATCGGCATCCTGCGGAAGAACGGCTGCGAGGTGAAGACCAAGGATTTTATCCGCATCGGGATTCCCTTCACCCTGGCCGCGGTGATCCCCGCCTACCTCTACTTCTGGATCCTCTTCCGGTAACGCACTCGACCCTGCCCGCTGCCCCGGCCCTGCCGCCGGGGCGTTTTTTCGTCCTTGGTACGGGATTTTACAGGGCCTTGACCTCTGTGGGGCGGAAAACGTCCCCGCCTGGAGAGTATGCTATGCAAAGAACGGTTTGCCGGGCGGGGGGACCCTCCTGCGCCGGGAGCATCTCCGGCCGGGGAAGGAGTGCCTCTCCTGGCGGGACTCGGAAGCAAGCCGCTGCCCATGGCGGCGAGCCGGCCCTTCCCGCCCCCTGGAGGGCAGAAAGGACCCGTCTTTTTCTGTTCTCTGCCGAGGCTCCCCCTCAGGCCGCCAGGAGGGAGGCCAGCCCCATACCCGCCAGCAAGAGGGTGCCCGCCGCGCAGACTGCCAGGGACAGGATCAAGATGGTGAAAAAGCCCATGGGGACCAGGGTGAAGAGGGCGGAGAACAGGTCCTGGATCCCCGGCTTCAGGGAGCAGCGGCCGGTTTTCAGGTCCCGGTAGAGGGTGTAGCGGGCGCCTGGCTGGTACCGTTTGGGGGACATCTGCCGCCGGGGGAACCAGTGGAGCTGCCTGCCCCCGGCACAGTAGCGGAAAAACGGGTAGTAACAGACATCGTCGTCCCCCGCTTCCCGCCGGATGATCCCCACACACAGGGCGTCTACCTCCTCGTATCGATGGAGGAGGAACTGCCGGACCGCCCAGAGGAATGGTTCGGCGGCCGACCGGAGAAGGTCGGGCATCACCCCCCGGAGGGCGGCATAGGCGCTGGTGCCGCAGAGCAGCCCGATCAGGGCGCAGACCAGGCAGCCGGCCAGGTTTGGAGTATCCACATGGTAGGCGGCCAGGCTGGCCAGGATCCCCGGCCCGTCCAGCAGCAGGGCCAGGCCGGCGGCGAGGAACCCCCCGCCCAGCGCCAGGAAGATGGGCCAGCGTACCCGCGCCTCGCTCCTCAGGATCCAGTCCCCGCTGTCCCGCTGGAAGAGGATGGGGAGCTTCTGCCCCAGCTGGGGGGTGAGGACGATCCCGGGATACTGCCGCTGCCGCTGGTATCGCCTGCCCTGGTCAACGAAGCAGAGGGTGACCTGGGTGGAGGACCGGTGGTCGTTGATCTCCCCTTGCCCCCGCCGCGCTTCCTGGTACTCCAGGGAGGTCACCACCGCCGGCAGGCGGACGGCGCCGCGCCAGCGGGCGCTGCGCCGGCGTGACCGGGCGGCAAGATAGAAAAACAGGCCGCTCAGGAGCAGGCATCCCCCGATTCCCGCGGCCATGGCGCTTCCCTCGATTGTCAATCCCATCACCCTCCTGATCCCATGTGGATTCCAAGGAACAGTATACCGGAAACGGGGATTCCAAGCGACGCAGGTTGTGTGAAATTTCGGTCATCTTCCGGTAAAGGCCCGGAGCGGGAAGGGGAGCCGGGCTTGGGCCCGGCCTGATCCGGCTGGGCCGCGGGAAATTTGGACAAAACAAAAGGCCCGCCACGGCAAGCCGTGGCGGGATTTGGGGCAGAGGCGGTCCGTTTCGATCTGTTTTGGACGCGGGCAAAAATCCCGGCCAAAGGAAAAGGCCTGGAGCGCGAAATGGCTCCAGGCCCTTGCCTGGAATTATAAGACTTGGAAAAATCCAGTCTTATCAATGGCTTGCAAGCCGTTGGCAAGAGGTTTTATCTTATACAGTACGAGAAATCACGTTTACCTTTGTGATCACATCCCGCAGGCGATCTTCTCCAACCATATACTCTAATGCATCATCTGCAGTTTCACAGACTTTCTCGGTTTCAGGTCTGTTCGCCACATAAATCGTAATTTTGTTATTCGTGCCATACCGAATCACGCCGTAAGTGATACCATTCCAGACAAACTCAATTTCGCCGCCCCAATG
>CAJFKV010000076.1 GCA_904387055.1 Candidatus Heteroruminococcus faecigallinarum
TAGAAAGAGTCACCCTGGAGGTGTGGAGGGCGGAGCGCCTCCACATAAACGGCAGGCGGGCCGCAGGCCCGCTCGGGAGAAGGGCGGCGAAGCCGCCCATAGGTTTGTCTCGCAGAGACTACCGGTTCCCACCCGCCCGAGGTAGCCCCGGGGGAAACTGGGGGCAGCCGCCCACACGCTCATCTCGCAGAGATCTTCTCCCCGCGGTAGCGGGCAAAAAAACAAGCCCAAGGTCAATGACCTTGGGCTTGCCTGGTGGAGAATACTGGGTTCGAACCAGTGACTTCTACCGTGTGAAGGTAGCACTCTACCGCTGAGTTAATCCTCCGTGAACAAGCAATATCATATCATAGAATTTGCTTGGGGTCAAGCCCTATGCGGAAAGAATTTTCTTGGTGGGCGATTTTCATAGAAAAAAGGCGTCTGGGGGGCGATTTCTCGGTGGGGAGAGGGACGGATTTCTGGGGAAAAAACCTCCTCAGACGGCAAAATTGTGGTAAAATAAATAGTCGGTTGTGACATTAAAAGCATACCGGAAAGAAAGGGGCATCCCCAATGGGAACGAAAATAAGGAAATGGGTTCGCCAGGAAGCGGTGCTGGTGATTTCGGCAGTGTGTGCACTGCTGTCGATGGCCGTGGTGCCGCCGTCTGCCAGTACGCTGGCGTCCATTGACGTGCGGTCCCTTATCCTGCTGTTTTGCTTAATGGCAGTGGTGGCCGGCTTGCAGCGGTGCGGCCTTTTTGTCACAGTGGCACAGCGGCTGCTGCGGGGGAAAAAACCCATGTGGCAGCTGGGCCTGGCCCTGGTGATGCTCCCCTTTTTCTCTTCTATGCTGATTACCAACGACGTTTCCCTCATCACCTTTGTCCCCTTTACCATCCTGGTATTGGAATGGCTGGACGGACGCCGATACCTGATCCCGGTGGTGGTCCTGCAAACAATCGCGGCCAATCTGGGCAGCATGGCGACGCCGGTGGGCAATCCGCAGAACCTTTTCCTTTACAGCCGGTACCAGATGGGGGCAGGGGAATTTTTTGCTGCGCTGCTGCCATTTCTGGTGGTAAGCGTGGTGGGGCTGGCTGCCGCCTGCTTCCTCCTGCGGGGGGAGGGGGTCGAGATACGGTTTCCCCAGGGAAACCATCCTGTCCAATGGAGAAGGGTGTCCCTCTTTGCCGGATTGTTTTTGCTGTGTCTGCTGGCGGTATTTCGGGTGGTAAGCATCTACCTGCTGCTGGCAGTGGTAGTACTGGTGGTAGCCCTGGCCGACCGGCCCGTCTTTGCCCAGGTGGACTATTGCCTGCTGCTAACCTTTGTCTGTTTCTTTATTTTTGCTGGGAATATGGGGGAGATTCCCTTTGTGCGGCAGGTACTGGAAAAGATGGTGGCCAGGGCTCCCATGGGGATCTCCGTAGGGCTTAGCCAGATGATCAGCAATGTACCCACCGCTGTGCTGCTCTCCGGCTTTACCCAGGACGGGACGGCACTGCTGGTGGGAACCAATCTGGGAGGGCTGGGCACGCCGGTAGCGTCCCTGGCCAGCCTGATCTCGCTTCGTCTCTATGGAAAGACCGAGCGAGCCGACAGCAAGGCCTATTTCCAATGGTTTTTTGCTGCCAATGGGATCGGCCTGGCGGTTCTGCTGTTGACTGCCTGGGTCCTGAAACAACTGTAATGCAAAGGGAGGAAGCTTATGAAGATTCTTTGGCAGGTTGGGGTGATCTTTTTCGTCTGCTGGATCAGCCAGGCAATTGAGACGGCGCTGCCGGTTGCCTTTCCGGCCAGCGTCATCGGCATGGTGGTCCTGCTGGTTCTGTTGTTGACCAAGGTGCTGCGGCTGGAGCACATCCAGGAAAAATCGGATTTTCTCCTGAACAACATGGCCTTCTTTTTTATCCCCGCGGGGGTAAGCATCGTCAATTATCTGGATCTGCTCCGGTCGACGGCGGTGCAGCTGGTGGTGATCTGCCTGATTACCACCGTCCTCACCTTTGCCGCCACGGTTTGGAGCGTCCGCTTTACCGTCAAACTGCTGAATAGGAGGACCGAGGAATGAATGAACTGTTTGCCTCCCCTTTCTTTGGGGTTTCCATTACCATCGCCGCCTTCTGGGTGGGGGTGAAGATTCAGCAGAAAACCCGCCTGGTCCTCTGCAACCCCCTTCTCCTTGCCATCCTGCTGGTGTCGGCCTTTTTGCTGATCTTCCGGATCCCTTACGAGGACTATAACCAGGGCGGGGAGCTGATCAACCTTTTCCTCTCCCCGGCAACGGCCTGCCTGGCGGTCTCCATCTACACAAAGATCCAGCTTCTGCGGCGCAACTGGCTGCCGATTCTGGTGGGCTGCACGGTGGGATCGGCGGTGTCCATGGGGAGCGTGTGGCTCCTTTGCCGGTTGATGGGCCTGGACCACGCCGTAACCGTTTCCCTGTTGCCCAAATCGGTTACCACCCCCATCGCCACCAGCATCGTCCAGGGCCACGGCGGGGCGGTGCCCATCACCGTTGTGGCAGTGATCTTTACCGGCATCCTGGGCAGCATCCTGGCCCCGGTCCTCATCCGGATCTTCCGGGTGCGGGACCCGATGGCGGCGGGCCTGGCCATCGGCGCCAGCTCCCACGCCATGGGAACCTCCAAGGCCCTGGAGCTGGGCGAGGTGGAAGGCGCGATGAGCGGCCTGGCCATCGGCGTCTGCGGCATGGTGACGGTAATACTGTCCCTGTTTGTCCTGTAAAACGAGAACCTACGGGAGGGAAATTCAATGAAACGTTTGACGGCCAAGACCCCCGAAGGATGGGTGATCCCTCGGGAAGAGCTGGTCCCCCTGGACGGGGGAATGGGCGGCCCCGCTGCCCGGCGGCTGGCGGCCTTCGAGGAGATGGCCCAGCGGCTGCTGAACCAGCAGGGGGAACTATCCGCCCGGCTGGAGGGGCTTCGCCGGGAAGGAAAGACCAAGACGGTCCAGTTCCGGGAGCTGATGGGCAAAAAGCTGATGAATACCCAGATGCTCAGCTTTCTCCAGGCCTACGGCCTCCTGGAAGAGGGGGAAGAATCGGCGAAAGACTGAAAGTCCTATTTGTATAATGCGGTATTCAATTTTGAGTTTGTAGAATGTTTTCTTCCGCAGAGGGCTTCTCGTCCTGAGGAAGAGGAAAAAAGAAGAGGAAACGGGGAGGTGCAGCGCTGGCGGCACCTCCCCGTTTTGTATAAAACGCAGCGATTTATCCAGAGTGGATTGTTTCGAGACCAAATGGGCTCTCTCGTTTCCTAGTCCACCTTGGGCAGCTTGCTGCGATAGGCGGCCAGCTCCTCGTCGGTGGGGATGAAATCGTCCATCTGCCCGTCGTGGAACCGCTCGTAGGCTACCATGTCAAAATACCCGGTACCGGTGAGGCCGAAGAGAATGGTTTTTTCCTCCCCGGTCTCCTTGCATTTCACCGCCTCGTCGATGGCCACGCGGATGGCGTGGGCGCTTTCGGGGGCGGGGAGGATGCCTTCCACCCTGGCGAAGTACTCTGCGGCCTTAAATACGTCGGTCTGCTTGACGCTGACAGCTTCCATCAGGCCCTGGTGATACAGCTCGGACAGGGTGGAACTCATGCCGTGGTACCGCAGCCCTCCGGCATGGTTGGCCGAGGGGATAAAGTCGCTGCCCAGGGTGTACATCTTGGCCAGGGGGCAGACCATCCCCGTGTCGCAGAAGTCATAGGCATAGACGCCCCGGGTGAAGCTGGGACAGGAGGCCGGCTCCACGGCAATGAATCGGTAGTCCTCCTCGCCCCGCAGCTTCTCGCCCATAAAGGGGGCGATCAGGCCGCCCAGGTTGGAACCGCCGCCGGCACAGCCGATGATGATGTCCGGCTTGACACCGAAGTTATCCAGGGCGGTCTTGGCCTCCAGGCCGATGACCGACTGATGGAGGAGCACCTGGTTGAGAACGCTTCCCAAAACATAACGGTATCCCTCGCTGGTTACCGCCTTCTCAACCGCCTCGGAAATGGCGCAGCCCAGGCTTCCGGTGGTGCCGGGATGCTCCGCCAGGATCTTTCTCCCCACCTCGGTCTCCATGGAAGGGGAGGGGGTGACCGAAGCGCCGTAGGTGCGCATCACTTCCCGGCGGAAGGGCTTCTGCTCATAGGAGCATTTCACCATATACACCTTGCAGTCCAGGTCAAAATAGGAGCAAGCCATGGAGAGGGCGGTGCCCCACTGGCCGGCGCCGGTCTCGGTGGTGACCCCCTTGAGGCCCTGTTTCTTGGCATAATAGGCCTGGGCAATGGCCGAGTTCAGCTTGTGGCTGCCGCTGGTGTTGTTTCCCTCAAATTTGTAGTAGATCTTGGCGGGGGTGCCCAGTTTCTCCTCCAGGCAGTAGGCCCGAACCAAAGGGGAGGGGCGGTACATTTTGTAGAAGGTGAGGATCTCCTCCGGGATGGGGAAATAGGCGGTGTCGTTGTCCAGCTCCTGAGCGATCAGCCCCTCGCAGAAGACCCCCGCCAGCTCTTCGGCTTTCATCGGCTGATGGGTGCCGGGATTCAGGAGCGGGGCCGGCTTCTGCTTCATATCCGCCCGCAGGTTATACCATGCCTTGGGGAGCTCGTCTTCGGTCAGATAAATTTTGTAGGGGATGTGTTCGGTTTTCATTGGCAGTACCTCCCAACGTGTATTGGTGTGTTTGGAATGGTTTGGTGGATTGACTGGATTCTTTTGCAGCCCACAAGGGGCGCCATCGTTTGGAATACCGCATACCGCTGTCCTCCCTTGGAAAAGAAAAACTCCCTTGACCGTCATCTTCGGTCAAGGGAGGGATAAAACCAAAAACGTCCTTGACAGAATAACGCTCTGTCAAGGACGAATGCAATACCATCCGCGGTGCCACCTTGGTTCACGGGCCCGGCCCGTGCTCTCAGCAGGATACCAACATATCCCCGGCAATCTAACGCCTGCCTCCAGCGTCGCAGAATACTCGGGATCCAAGGCCCCTTTGACTGCGCCCTCCGCGGTCCATTTGACAACCTGTGTCCCGCCCAACTCTCAGCGCCGTGGACTCTCTGTACAGGCATGATTGCCGTTATCTCCGCTTCAACGGTTTGTCGTGTGAAATTTTTTCTAATTGTAGCACGAGGGATTGGTTCTGTCAACTGGCAATCCTGCACAAAATATTAGGGACTGTTTCGGTTATAGCGGAAATGCTCCCGGTCCTCTTCCAAAATCAGGTGCTGCTTGCTGTCCGCCTGGGTGATGGGGCGGACCGGGCGGCAGGGCACCCCCAGGGCCAGGTAACCGGCGGGGATGTCCTTGGTGACCACGCTCCCCGCCCCGATCACCGCGTTGTCCCCGATGGTGACGCCGCCCAGGACGATGACGCCGCCGGCAAGCCACACGTTGTTGCCGATGTGGATCTCCTCGGCAAATTCCGCCATGGTGGTGCGGCCGTCCTGGTCCAGGCCCATCCGTTCCTGGGCCAGGAGGGGGTGGTTGGTGGCGAAGAGGGAGACGTTGGGCCCGATGCACACGTTGTCCCCAATGAAGATGCGGGCGTCGTCCATCACCGTCAGGTTGAAATTGGCAAAGAAGTTTTCCCCGATGAAGGTGTGGCAGCCGTAATTAAACTGGATGGGCCCCTGAAAGTAGTAGGTCTTCCCGATGCTGCCGATGAACTCCCGGATGATGGGGAGCCGCCGGGGGTCATATTCGTCCAGTTGGTTGTACCGCAGACAGGCGGAATGGGCGGTGTGCTTCCGGTCCCGAAGCTCCTGGCGACGGGGGTCGAACATCTTTCCCGCAAAGATTTTTTCTTCCTCGGTCATGAGAATCCTCCTCCCGGCTTTTGATGGGGAACCGGCGGGCTGCTAGATGCGGGCCACGCCGCTTTCCCGGGCGGCCCGGGCCACGGCCTGGGCGACGGCGTCCTTGACCCGGGGGTCAAAGGCGGCGGGCATGATGTGGTCGGCGTCCAGCTCCTCGGGGGACACCAGGTCCGCAATGGCATAGGCAGCGGCGATCTTCATCTGGTCGTTGATGTCCCGGGCGCGGACGTCCAGCGCCCCCCGGAACACCCCCGGGAAGGCCAGCACGTTGTTCACCTGGTTGGGGAAATCGCTGCGGCCGGTGGCCACCACTGCCGCTCCGCCGGCCTTGGCCTCGTCGGGGAAGATTTCGGGGGTGGGGTTGGCGCAGGCGAAGATGATGGGGTCCTTGGCCATGGTGGAGACCATCTGGGCGGTGAGGGTGCCGGGGGCCGACACGCCGATGAAGACATCCGCCCCTTGGATCACGTCGGCCAGGGTGCCTTTCTTCTTCTGCCGGTTGGAGATGGCGGCCATCTCGGCCTTCTCCTTGTTAAGGCCCTCCCGGCCCTCGTAGATGGCCCCCTTCCGGTCGCACATAACCACATCCTGGAGCCCCAGGGCCATCAGCAGCCGGATGATGGCCACCCCGGCGGCGCCTGCGCCGCTGGTGACCACCCGGATCTGATCCAGGGAACGGCCGGTCACCTTGAGGGCGTTGAGGAGGGCGGCCAGGGTGACGATGGCGGTGCCGTGCTGGTCGTCGTGGAAGATGGGGATGTCGCAGCTTTCCTTCAGCCGGCGCTCGATCTCAAAGCAGCGGGGCGCAGAGATGTCCTCCAGGTTGATCCCGCCGAAGCTGCCTGCCAGCAGGGAGACGGTCCGGACAATCTCGTCCACCTCCTTGCTGCGGATGCACAGGGGGATGGCATCCACATCGCCGAAGGCCTTGAAGAGGACGCATTTCCCCTCCATGACCGGCATCCCCGCCTCGGGGCCGATGTCCCCCAGGCCCAGGACAGCGGTGCCGTCGGTAACAACCGCCACCGTGTTCCACCGGCGGGTGAGCTCATAGCTCTTGTCCGGGTCCTTTTGAATCTCCAGACAGGGCTGAGCCACGCCGGGGGTATAGGCCAAGGAGAGATCCTCCTTGCTGGCGGCGGGGCAGCGGGGGGAAATCTCCAGCTTGCCCTTCCACTCGTAGTGCTTTTCCAACGAAACCTTTGCGTAATCCATTGTTGTACCCTTCCTCCTTATGACTTGCCCCTGCCGGGGCGATGGAATTTCTCCTTTTATCTTACAGGAAAAATTGCCCTTTGTGAAGGCCTCGCCTGCCCATCCCCCTCACTTTTTTCTCGTTTTTGTGGGGGGCAAAGCGCTGCCGCGGGCGGGAACCGGTAGCCCTCCGCCGAGGGCGTGGATGGGCGGCTGCGCCGCCGCTGCCGTGCGGGCCTTCGGCCCGCCTGCCGTTTATGTGGAGGCGCTCCGCCCTCCACACCTCCCGGGGTTACGGCGGGGCCGTGCCCCCACTTTCCCCGAGGCTACCGCGGGTGGGTGGAAACCGGTAGTCTCTGCGAGACAAACCTAGGGGTCGCCTTTGGCGGCCCCTCCCGACGGGGGCGCTTCGCCCCCCGGACCCCCCGACCCTATCTTTCGACCGCGAAAGATAGGGGAGAAAGCTCGCCAAGGGGGCATCCC
>CAJFKV010000077.1 GCA_904387055.1 Candidatus Heteroruminococcus faecigallinarum
TCAAGGTACAAGGCCCGTCCGCTGCTCTCAGCGGCGGATCTTTATTTTAGCACACCTTTTCGGTTTTGTCAAGGGTTTCTTTTTCCTTCTCCCGAAGGCGTTACCCTCTTCAAATCCGCTCCCCAGGCCCTTCTTCCGGTCCTTTGGATGGGTGGCTGCCTCGCTGTTCCTCTCGGAAGCAGCTCGACTAGTTTACCACATCCGCCGGCCTTTGTCAAGACCTTTTTTTCCTCCCAGCCGATTTTCTTCGGCCGGGCAGCGGGGGTTCTGTTGTCAGGGTGCCTGCCGTCCTTTTGGACAGCTTTGTTAGCATACCATGTTCGACAGGAAATGTCAAGGCTTTTTTTGACAAAAAGTCTGTTCTTTTTTGGTATTGGGGAAAGGGCGGAAATAGGTCCCCTTTTTCTTTGGGCTCTCACCAGCCCTCTTCTCTTCCATATAGGCGGCAGACTGCCCGTTCTCTCCTCTTTATAAGGGACCCTTTTCCCCCTCCTTCCCCTTGCCCATGGAAAAGGGCCGCCCGAGGGCGGCCCCAAATGGACAGGGAAATCGGCAAAACACCGCGAAGCCGATCAGTTCAAGGCGGCTACCTGGCGGATGCGGGCCAGCCGCATCTGCATAAACCCGATCACCAGGATATAGATGGGCGCCTGGATGACATACCGCCCCAGCCGGGCCGGCAGCAGCCCCAGATACCCCTCTCCCCAGATGATGGACAGCCAATAGGTGTTGAGGCACAGGTTCAGCACCAGGTTGACGAAGAGGATCATCACCGTGATCCGCAGCCAGCTGCGGGCGCCCTTCCATTCCTGCCGGTAGAGCCCCACCCCATAAGCCACGCCGGTGAGGGCATTGGTGAGGGTAAAGCCGGGGAAATAGGCCCCTGCCGGGAAGAGCACGGCGCCGATAAAATCGGCCATGGCTCCCCCGGCCCCCGCATAGGCCGGCCCGCAGAGCATCCCCATCAGCACCAGGGGGATGAAGGCGGCGGAAATGCGGAAAAAGGGCAGCTGCACCGAAAAGAACCGGGACAGGATAATCTCGATGGCCACCAGCAGTCCGGTCAGGACCAGCTTCTTGGTATTGGTTTTCATTGGATATGGATACCTCCTGTTGTGTCTACCGCCGGCTTCAACGGGAAGAGAAGACGGCGGCGCGGATGCGGAAACGGTATCGCAAGCGGATGCGCTTTTCGTTCGGCGGCAACCTCCCATCCAACCGACACTTCGCCTCCCCCCGCTGGGCGGCCGGGGCGGCAACGCACCGTTTCCTACTCGGCACAAGGCTGGCACTCCCTTGTGGGCGGCCCCCTGTTTTTCGGGGTACCGCGGCCAGATCATACAGGAACGCAGGGCTTTCCCATCCGCCCTGGGCTCCCTCGGTTTCCCGAGGCGCAGGCTGGCAACTCCTCCTTTCCCTGTGGCCGCGCTCCCCGGCTTCCCGCCCGGGCCCGCGACAGCTTGTTAACAGTCTACCAAACCCTCCCGCCGATTGCAACAGGGGATCGCCGGAAATGGCGAATTTTCTCCAGATTTTCCCCTTTTTCCCAGGGGCGGGCAGCTTTTCTTCCTCCTTCGCGGCCGGGCGGCACCTTTCGGCGGGAAAACCTTGCCGCCCCCGGGGGGATTGTGCTAGAATAACTGTATTGTGCAACAGGGCGGAGCATCCTCCGCCAAATCCGGACGGGAAGGATGACGGAGATGAAAAAAGCGTTAAAGGCAGCCTTTCCCCACACTCTGCCGGTCATGCTGGGGTATGTGTTTGTGGGGGGCGCCTTCGGCCTGCTCTTCCAGCAGATGGGATATGGGGTCTTCTGGTCGTTCCTGGTGGGATTGACCGTCTACGCCGGGGCGGGGCAGTTTGTGGCCCTCAACTTCTTTGCCGGCGGCTTCGGCTTCTTGGAAATGGCGGTGATGACCTTCATGGTCAACGTGCGGTATATGTTCTACGGAATCTCCTTCATCGACCGGTTCCGCAAGTTCAAGTCCCGCCGCCCTTACCTGATCTGGACCCTCACCGACGAAACCTACTCCCTCCTCTGCTCGGTCAAGGTTCCCCCGGATATTACAGATGGTAATTTTTGTACCGCAATCGCCCTATTGGATCAGTGCTACTGGCTCATCGGCTGCGTGGCGGGCAACCTGGCGGGGAATCTCCTCACCTTTGACACCACCGGCATCGACTTTGCCATGACCGCCATGTTCATCGTGATCTTTGTAGAGCAGTGGGTGAGCGCCTCCACCCACCTGCCCGCCATCATCGGCGTGGGTTGCTCGGTGGCGGCCCTTCTCCTCTTTGGTCCCGACCGGATGGTCCTCATCGCCATGATCCTGATCCTGGTGGCCCTCATTGCCGGGCGGGGCCCCATCGAATCCAAGCTCGCCCGGCAGGACGCCGCCTCGGCAGAACAGGAGGGTTAATCCATGCCGCTGTCTCCCCTTCACACCCTGGCCATCATCGCCGTCTGCTCGGCGGTGACCCTCTTTACCCGCGCCTTCCCCTTCCTCTTCCTCAGCAAGGGGAAAACCGCCACCAAATACAGCGTCTACCTGGCCCAGGCACTGCCCCCGGCGGTAATGGCCATGCTCATCGTCTATTGCCTGCGCAGCACCCCTGTCCTCGCCTCCCCCCACGGCATTCCCGAGGCGGCGGCGGTGGCGGCGGTCATCCTTCTGCACCTGTGGAAGCGGAACAACCTCCTCAGCATCCTGGGGGGGACGGTCATCTATATGGTGCTGCTGCAGGGGGTTTTTGCCTAAACGGAGGCAAAACCAGCAAACTGCAACAAAAAATGGGGGGAGCGGCCGGCTCCCCCTTTACTTTTATGCGGTAAATCGCTATACTAAAAATCAACAAAACCCGCAAGCAATGTGCAGAGAGGACCGATCCCCCATGGAACATCTGAAAATTGCCGACGCCCACGCCCACATCTTCCCCGGAGCCATTGCCGAGAAGGCCAAGGAAAGCGTGGGGAACTTCTACCACCTGCCCATGTACACCACCGGCTTTCCCCACACCCTCATCGAGGAGGGCAGCAAGATCGGGGTCACCAGGTATCTGGTCTGCTCCGCCGCCACCACCCCGGAGCAGGTGTGCTCCATCAACGATTTTATCCACCGCAAATGCCTCCAGTACCCCCAGTTTGTGGGCTTTGCCACCCTCCACCCCCACATGGAGGACCCCTTTGCCGAGATCGACCGGATCCTCCAGCTGGGCCTGCGGGGGGTAAAGTTCCACTCGGACCTGCAGCAGTTTTATGCCGACGACCCCATCATGCTGCCCATCTACCGGCGGCTGGCCCAGGTGGGGCTGCCGGTCCTCTTCCACGCGGGGGACAGCCGGTACGACTACTCCCAGCCACGGCGCATCCACAACGTGGCCGAGGCGGTGCCCGGCCTCACCTGCATTGCCTCCCACTTTGGCGGGTACCAGCGGTGGAGCGAGGCGGAGCTTTACCTCAAGCTGCCCAACGTCTACCTGGACACCTCCAGCAGCCTCTACTTCCTCACCAAGGAGGACGCCCGGGAGATGATTGCCTACTTTGGCCCGGAGAAGTTTATGTTTGGGACCGACTTTCCCATGTGGGACCACACGGCCGAGCTCCGGCGCTTTCTGGACCTGGGATTGCCGGAGAAGGACCGGGACCAGATCCTCTGCAAAACCTTCGAGCAGGTGCTGGGGGTCCGGGTGTAGCCGCCCCCGCTCCGCAGCAAAGGGCCGCCCCCGCGGGGGGCGGCCCTTTTGTGTGTAAACCGTTAAGACTGGGAGAGGGAGAGATCTCCGTGAACCTCGCCGGAAAACGAGTTATCAGTAATGGAAAAAACAAAATCGGAGTATTCAGAGACCGGGAGCTGCCCCTTCATCTTATATTTATCTGTGGAACAGGCAAAACTGCCGTCCTCGTTAATCGGGCAGAGGTTCGGCTCCTCGAAGCAATAGTCCTTTATTTCAGTATCATCCTGGAGAAAAGAGAGCTCCACTTTTGTTATGATGCCGTTCGCCACCGTCAGGCTGTACCGGCATTCGGTTATTGTGTGGGTGGGGACAGTGAGATCCCGACTTACTCCTTCGTATATTCCGTCTGGAACCACCAAAGACGGCTCGGCGGGCGGCTCGCCGGTATCCTGGCTCCCCCCGGCGGCGGGCCGGTCGTCCCGCCAGCTCTCCTGCTGGCGGCGGGTAATCTCCCGGCTGCTCAGGACGGTGCAGCCCTCCCCGCCCTCCAGGGGCAGGTCGTGGTAGTTGTAGACCAGGGCGTCCAGCTCCTCCCCCAGGGTCACCTGGGCCTCTTCATGGGACAGGTAGAGGGTGTTCACCTCTCCCTCCACCGTCACTGGTCCCCCGAAGCTTACCCCCAGGCTGTTGGCCCGGCAGCCCTGGGGGATGGCGACCGCCAGCTCCGCCGGCAGGCTGCCGTCCAGGGTGATGAGGGAATAGTCCCCCAGGAGGGACAGTTCCTCCGCCCCGTCCAGATAGACGGTGCGCTTCTGCCGCTCCTCCCCCGTCCCCCAGGCGACCACCAGGGCCAGGGTGTGGCTTTTGGGGGTGGTGGTGAGGGTGGCAAAGACCGGGGCCTCCACCCCAAAGTCGGCCACCGTCTCCCCGCCCACCGCCACCAGGCAGCGGCCGTCCTCCACCGCCACCAGGCCGGGGACCGGCTCCGCGGCCAGCGCCGGGCAGGACAGGGAGAGGGCCATCACCCCCGTCAGCAGGAGGGCAAGGCCTTTCTTGATAAGCTTCCGCATCCCATGTTGCTCCTTTCTTTCCATCTTTGCAGCCTTTCTTGTTTTTTTCAGTATACCACAGGGGGCGCCGAAAAAGGAAGACCCGGGGCACCCAAAAATACCCCGGGCCTTTTTGGTCCATCTTGTTAGAAGGCGATCTTCTCGGCCAGGTAGGCGGCCACCTGGTCGATGGGCATGCGGACCTGCTCCATGGAGTCCCGCTCCCGGACGGTGACACAGCCGTCCTGCTCGCTTTCAAAATCGTAGGTGATGCAGTAGGGGGTGCCGATCTCGTCCTGGCGGCGGTACCGCTTGCCGATGGCGCCCGATACGTCGAAGTCCACCATGAACTGGCCGGCCAGCTGGTGGTAGATCTTCTCGGCCCCGTCGCTCAGCTTCTTGGACAGGGGGAGCACCGCGGCCTTGTAGGGGGCCAGGGCGGGATGGAGACGGAGCACGGTACGCACGTCGCCCCCCTCCAGGGTCTCCTCGTCGTAGGCGTCGCACAGGAAGGCCAGGGCCACCCGGTCGGCCCCCAGGGAGGGCTCCACCACATAGGGGATGTACTTCTCGTTGGTCTCCTGGTCAAAGTACTCCAGGCTCTTGCCGGAGGTCTCCTGGTGGCGGGACAGGTCGTAGTTGGTCCGGTCGGCAATGCCCCACAGCTCCCCCCAGCCGAAGGGGAAGAGGAACTCGATGTCGGTGGTTGCCTTGGAGTAGAAGGACAGCTCCTCGGGGGAGTGATCCCGCAGGCGCAGGTTCTCCTTCCGCAGCCCCAGGCTCAGCAGCCAGTTCTCGCAGTAGCTTCTCCAGTACTGGAACCACTCCAGGTCGGTGTCCGGCTTGCAGAAGAACTCCAGCTCCATCTGCTCAAACTCCCGGGTCCGGAAGGTGAAGTTGCCGGGGGTAATCTCGTTGCGGAAGCTCTTGCCGATCTGGCAGACGCCGAAGGGCAGCTTCTTGCGGGTGGTGCGCTGGACGTTGGCAAAGTTGACAAAGATGCCCTGGGCGGTCTCGGGACGCAGGTAGATCTCGTTCTTGGCGTCCTCGGTAACCCCCTGGAAGGTCTTGAACATCAGGTTGAACTTGCGGATCTCGGTAAAGTTGGTGGAGCCGCACTCGGGGCACTTGATGCCGTGCTCCCGGATGTAGTCCATCATCTGCTCGTTGGTCCAGCCGTCGGCGGTTTGGCCGGTGGCGTCCTCGATGAGCTTGTCGGCCCGGTGGCGGGTTTTGCAGTCCTTGCAGTCCATCAGCGGGTCGGAGAAGCCGCCCACATGGCCGGAGGCCACCCAGGTCATGGGATTCATCAGGATGGCGCAGTCCAGGCCCACGTTGTAGGGGGATTCCTGGACGAACTTCTTCCACCAGGCCCGCTTCACGTTGTTCTTGAACTCCACCCCCAGGGGGCCATAATCCCAGGTGTTGGAAAGGCCGCCGTAAATTTCCGACCCGGCGTACACAAACCCTCTACCCTTGCAGAGCGCCACGACTTTCTCCATGGTCTTCTCGCTATTGAGCATTGATACGTCCTCCGTTCCCAGCGCCGTGGCGCCGTATTGTCCATCAACGAATTCATTGTATCGCGCCCCAGGGCGGAAGTCAAGGCAAAAAGCCCCTGGGGCGGCCTTTTCCCTTGACAAAGCAGCCAATATCCCCTATACTTATCACGTTTCCTTCCCCATCCGCCGGGGTGTAGCGCAGTTGGTAGCGCGCATGCTTTGGGAGCATGATGCCGTGGGTTCGAATCCCGCCACTCCGACCACGTCGGAGCAAAGTCCGCTTTGCTCCGGCTTCTTTTTTGCCTACGGCAAAAAAGAAGCCATCCGCCCGCTCCCTTGCTCCTCCTTTTCCGCAAAAGGGCACGCTCGGCTCGCCTGCTCGGTTGTAAACGCCCTCACGACGGCTCGCGGTCGCTACCACCCTTTTGCGGGTGCCTGCGATCGAAACTGACCGGCTCTGCCAACATCCCGTCACGGCTTGCCGTGGCGGGCTTTTTCATGTCATGGCAAAGCTCATCCCGCGCTCATAAAGAAAACAAAGAAAACTTGGATGCGTTTAAGATTGGGGGGACATATCGCGACCCTTGTGATACAATAGAGCCATACCTAATTGGTAAAGGCGGAGGAAGCGCCTATGGTGGGAAATGGAGACCAAATCCGAATAAACCACAGGACCAGCGATTTTTAGGTCGTCCTGGTGAAGTCAAAACGACTGTAATGAAGAATGGTGAATTATTCAAAACAAAAATCGGTGATAGCGGCAGAGCAGAGCTAGAGCGTCACGAAACAGATCATGGTCGGAGCGATAAGCATTCAAATCCACACGACCATAGAATCAACTGGAATAATCCTGATGAACATCCAGAACCGGGACCCCCCATCAATTATCCTGATGGTGCTCCCGAATTCAAACAATACCGGAGGCTGTTTTCTATGGAAAAAATGACCGTCGTTCAAGACGGAAGTTTGAATTTTGAAACGATCAGTGAGTTCAAGCGCAGCTTGCATTGGGGCGGCGAAATTGAGTTTGTCTGGAATGGTATCACTTACGGCGTGATTCGGTATGGCACGAATAACAAAATTACGATTTATGTGGCGAACAGA
>CAJFKV010000078.1 GCA_904387055.1 Candidatus Heteroruminococcus faecigallinarum
CGCGGCACAGGTTTTTGCGAAAAGAGGAGCAAAGGGGAAAATGGAAGACATTTTCCCTTGGCGGGCGGCAGCCCGCAGTCCGGCGCTCTGCGCCGGCTTTGCGACTATTATACCATAAACGAGTTTTTCCGCCAACCAAAAATCCCCTAAAACGGGGCGGAAGAAGGAGGCTGCCCCTGGAAACGAAAAATCCCGCCGGGGAACCCCCGGCGGGAACGATGGCTTGGCGGCGAGTCTCAGCCCCGCTTGTGGGCGGCCCGCTGGCAGATAAGGACGCCGGCAATGATGAGCAGGGCGGTAAAGATCTGCACCAGCTGGGGCTGGTCCCCCAGGAACAGGGCGGAAAGCACCATGGAGAAGAGGGGCGTCAGGTTGTTGAACAGGGAGGTGGGCCCGGGGCCGATCCGCTGGATGGCAACCTGCTGGGTCAGGTACCCGATGACCGAGGGGAAGATGCTCATATAGAGGACCGCCGCCCAGGCGGAGGCGGGAATCTCCCCCAGGAAGGTCCAGGGCTGCTCGGCCAGGGAGAAGGGGATCAGAAAGATCACGCAGACCAAAAAGCTGTAAAAGGTGAGAACAATGGGGGCGAATTTGCCGCCGTGCCGCTTGCTGAAGATTCCATACACGGCAAAGCAGACCACCGCCCCCACCATGTACAGATCCCCCTTGTTGAAGGAGAGATGAAGGAGGGTATCCAGGCTGGCGCCGGTCAAGGTGAGCAGGACGCCCACCAGGGACAGGACGATGCCGAAGATCTCCAGGCCGGATACCCGCTGCCGCAGGAAGAAAACGGTAAGCAGGGCGGTAAGGGCCGGCAGAAAGGCGGCAATGATGGAGGAGTTGATGGCCGTGGTGAACTGCAGGGACATAAAGAATAGGACATGATAACCAAACATCCCCACAATGCCCGTGAAGAGGAAGATGGGCAAGTCCTTCTTTTCAACCCGCAGCGAGACCTTTTGCACCCGGATTACGCCGAAGAGAACGATGGTGGCAAACAAAAACCGCAGAAAGGTAACGGTAAAGGGGGGGATATAGGGGGTGGAATACTTGCCGGCGATAAAAGCCCCCGCCCAGAACAGGGATGCCAGCACCATTCCGACATAGACCGCTCCGTTTCCCTGGCCGCTGGCAGTTGCAGCGGCCGGCTGGTCCTTTGCGTTCATAAAACGCGCCTCCTTTTTTGTAGCGGCGAAGGGCCGCTTGGTTACTGTTGTCCGTAATAAGCGCCTGCCCCGTGCTTGCGAAGGAAATGCTTGTCCAGCAGCTCCGGCTGCATGGGAGTCAGGACGCCGCCGCCCAGCACCCGGTCGTGCCAGGCCATCATGGCCGCTTCTTCCAGGACGACGGCATAGTGGACCGCGTCCACCGGGTCTTTGCCCCAGGCGAAGGGACCGTGGCTGTGGACCAGTACCGCCGGCATCTCTTCCCAGTCCCGAGCGCCCATCGTTTCCAGAATCACCTTGCCGGTCTCCTCCTCGTAGCGCCCGGCAATCTCCTGAGGGGTCATGGGGCGGGTGCAGGGGACGGTCCCGTGAAAATAGTCGGCGTGGGTGGTTCCCATGGGGGGGATCCCCATCCCAGCCTGGGCCCAGATGGTGGCCCACCGGGAGTGGGTGTGCACAACCCCGCCGATGGCGGGAAAGCCCCTGTACAGGCACAGATGGGTATCGGTGTCGGTAGAGGGATTCAGGTCGCCTTCCACCTTGTTTCCCTCCAGATCCACAACGACCATCTGGTCGGGGGTCAGCTGGTCATACTCCACCCCCGAGGGCTTGATGACCATGAGTCCCGTTTCCCGGTCGATGCCCGATACGTTTCCCCAGGTCAAGGTGACCAGGCCGTAACGGGGAAGCAGCATGTTGGCATCGTAGACCTGTTTTTTCAGCTGTTCCAGCATAAAACCATACTCCTTTCCGAGGAAAACGCTTCCCCATCCCCGGCCCTGCGGGGAGAAGATGAGGAAGCGCCGTCGTCTCTTCTATTATACTGCAAATCGGCGGCAAAGCAAGAAAAAGCGTCAGGATGCCGCCGGATCCCTGCCGCTCAGCGGGCCTTGATGTCGATAAATTCCGCCTTCAGCTTGGAATAGACGATTTTCTGCTCTCCATACAGCCCGCCGTAGCCGGACAGCATGTAGCTCACCGCGCAGCAGGCGGCGAAACACAGCAGCCCCTGGGCGCCGAACAGCTCCACCCCCAGGATCACCGAGGTGACCGGGCAGTTGGTCACCCCGCAGAAGACGGCGATCAGCCCCAGCGCGGCGGCAAAGCCCGGGTCCAGCCCCAGCAGGGCGCCTGCCGCGCAGCCGAAGGTGGCCCCCGTGAAGAAGACCGGCACAATCTCGCCCCCCTTGAAGCCGAAGCCCAGGGTGACGGCGGTGAAGAGAATCTTCAGCAGGAACGCCCAGGGGACGGCTTGTCCGCCGATGGCCCGGGCGATGACCTCCATCCCCGCCCCGTTATAGTCCCGGCTGCCGGCCAGCAGGGTGAGGAGGATGATCAGCGCGCCGCCCACAGCCGCCCGCACCAGGGCGTTGGGAAGCCACTGTTTGGCAAGGGAGGTGGCCCGGTGCATGGCAAAGCAGAACAGATTGCTCACCCAGGCGCAGAGAAGCCCCAGCAGGGCGATTTGCAGCAGGGAGAGGGGGCCTATGGCGGGAACGGCCGACAGGGAAAAGGAGGTGGGTGGAATGGAGAACTGCCCGGCCAGCCAGGCGCCGGTGAGGGCGGCCAGCGTGCAGGGGACGATGGCCGAGTAGTACATGAGGCCCACGCTCACCACTTCCAGCGCAAAGATGGCGGCGGTGGCCGGCGTCCCAAAGAGGGCCGCAAAGGCGGCGCTGGTGCCGCACATGACGATGACATGGGCGTCCTTTTCATCCAGGCGGAAGACCTTGCCCAGCTGGGAGGCGATGCATCCTCCCAGCTGGAGGGCCGCCCCCTCCCGGCCGGCGGAACCGCCCAGCAGGTGGGTGAGGGCGGTGGAGAGAAAGATGAGGGGGCCGGTAACCGCCGTTACCTCCTGGGGGCTGCGGACGGCTGCCAGCACCATATTGGTTCCTCGGTCCTGGTCTTTGCCGATGTACTTGTACAGGGCGGCAATGACGATCCCGCCCAGGGGCAGCAGCCAGAGAAGCCACGGCTGTCCCTCCCGGGTGACGGTGCACCACTCCAGAACCAGGTGGAACAGGACGCCCACCAGCCCGGCACAGAGGCCGACGATCAGGGAGATGGCCACCCACTTGGCAAAGACCAGATAAGGGATGTACCACCGGCTTTCCTGGGGGGAAAGATGGCCGGCGGGATGGGGTTGCTGGTTCATGGGAATCATCGAGCTCCTTCCACGGTGAGGATCGGTCAAGAATGGGAATCCGGGTCGTCCAGCTGCTGGGGGATGGCGTCCTCCGCTTTTTGGTCGGCATAGGGGTCGTAGGAGGCGCCGGCGGCGGCTCCTGATTCAAAGGCTTTCATCATGTCGGCGTCCTCCTTGGCGGCCTTGCCCTTTCGGTAGGCAGACAGATACACCAGCGCCAGCAGGAGGAAGACAACCGGGTAGACGACCAGGTAATCGATCCCTATGGAGCTGGTGAAGCCGATGAGCCCGTACAGGGGGACAAAGAGCATCAGCAGGCCGAAAAAGGCCAGATCCGAGAAGATGGAAAGGCCGGTGGCCTGGGCAGGAATCAGCAGCAGATGGGAGAGATAGGCGACGCCCCAGTAGATCCCGGCAAAGACGGCAAAGGAGCGGCTCAGGTTTTTCCCGGCTTCATAGGCGGAACCCATCCAGCTGCCCAGAAACAAAATGGTGCCTACTACCGCCAAGCCGTTCACCTGTGGTTCAGGATTCTGGGCCGGAAAGAAACACAGCAGGCAGGACAGGGCGGTGGCCAGCACGGTGGTGAAGATGGTGCGGACCCCATTGTAGGGGGGATTGTTGTTCATAGAAAAGGCCTCCTTTTGGCAGATGCAAGAAAACGGTTTCCGGCTAGTTGAGAGTACCGGAACCGGCAAAGAGACGCTGTACCTGCCCCATCAGGGCAGGGTGGCCGGCCAGCTGGGGATCCTCCTCCAGCAGGGCACGGGCTTCCTCCCGGGCCGCGGCCAGAAGGGCGGGATCGGTGACCAGATCGGCCAGCTTCAGCTGGGGAAGGCCGTGCTGACGGCTGCCGAAAAAGTCCCCCGGGCCCCGCAGCCGCAGGTCCTCCTCGGCGATGACAAACCCGTCGGTGGTGCGGCAAAGGACGTTCAGGCGGGCCAGGGTGGTTTCGTTGGTGGCATCCGAAAGAAGGATGCAGTGGGAGGGGTAGTTCCCGCGGCCCACCCGCCCCCGCAGCTGGTGCAGCTGGCTCAGGCCGAACCGCTCGGCGTTTTCCACCATCATGATGACCGCGTTTGGCACGTCCACCCCCACCTCCACCACCGTGGTGGATACCAGCAGCTGGATCTCCCCCCGGGCAAAGCGGGACATGACCCGCTCCTTCTCCGAGGGCTTCATCCGCCCGTGGAGCAGCTCCACCTGGAAGCCGCGGAAGGGCCCCCGGCGCAGCCGGTCGGCCAGCTGGGTGGCGCCGGTCAGCTCCTGGGCGGTGTCTTCCCCCGCCTCCACCAGGGGGCAGACGATATAGGCCTGCCGGCCCTCTTCCAGGTGGCGGCGGATAAAGCCGTAGGCCCGTTCCCGCTTGGAGGAGTCGATCCGGTAGGTCCCCACAGGCGTCCTCCCCGGGGGGAGCTGGTCGATCACCGACAGATCCAGGTCCCCGTAGATGATGAGGGCCAGGGTGCGGGGGATGGGGGTGGCGCTCATGACCAGCAGATGGACGGAATCCCCCTTTTGGGCCAGGGCCGCCCGCTGCTCCACGCCGAAGCGGTGCTGTTCATCGGTGACGACCAGGGAAAGGGCGGAAAAGGCCACGTCCTTGGTGAGGAGGGCGTGGGTGCCGATGAGCAGGTCCACCTCTCCGGCGGCGAGGGCCTCCTTCAGGGCCCGCTTCTGGGCGGGAGGGGTGGAGCCGGTGAGCAGCCCGACCCGTACCCCCAGCGGCTCCAGGAGGGGGGCGAGGGTGTGGAAATGCTGGTCGGCCAGCAGCTCGGTGGGGGCCATCATAGCGGCCTGACGGTGGTTTTGGGCGACGGCGTAGGCACAGGCGGCGGCCACCATTGTTTTGCCCGAGCCCACATCCCCCTGGATCAGCCGGTTCATGGGAAAGGGGCGGCAAAGGTCCCCCATGGCGTCGTCAATGGCCCGCCGCTGGGCCTGGGTCAGCTGGAAGGGCAGCGCCCGAAGAAAGGGCTCCAGGGAAACGGGGGAGAGGGGAAAGGCGGTCGCCTGCCGCTTTCCCTGTGCCAGGAGGGCCATCCCCAGGGAGAGGGAAAACAGCTCGTCGAAGATCAGCCGCCGCCGGGCAATCTCCGCCGCCGCCGGGTCGGTCGGCCGATGGATGGCCGAAAGGGCGTAGGGGAGGGTACAGAGCTTCTGCCGCCGGCGCAGGCCGGGGGGCAGGGGGTCCTCCGCCTGCTGGGCCAGGGGAAGGACCCCGGCCACATGGCGGGCGATCATCTTGGAGGTGAGCCCGGCGGTCAGAGGATAGATGGGCACCAGCTCCTTGCCGCTGTCCAGGGGAAACACCTGGGGGGAGTTCATCTCCCGCCGCAGAAGGGTTCCCCCCATCCGGCCGTAAAACAGATAGGACTGCTCCAGCTTCAGGCTCTGGGCGGTGTAGCGGGCATTGAAAAAAGTGAGCAGGAGGACCGAACCGGCCTCGTCCACCACGGTGAATTTGAAGAGGGATAACCCGCCCCGGATCCGCTGTTCCCCTTTGATCTGGACGACGCGGGCGCGGACGGTGCACATCTGCCCCAGCGCCGCCTCCTCCACAGGCACAGGGTGGCCCAGGTCCAGATAGGCCCGGGGGTAGTGGTGGAGGAGATCCCCCAGGGTATACACCCCCAGCTTGGCATAGAGAGCGCTTCGCTGTTCCCCCACCCCTTTGAGGTAGCGGATGGAATCGGTGAACTGCAAGGGGACTTCCCTCCTTTTTGTGAGATAGAACACTTTACGACCATTATACTATTATACCATGGCTTGCCATAGGATTCAAAGGCTGGGCGGAAAGAGATTCCAAAACTTCCGCCCGTTTCCTAGCGCCTTCCCCGAAAAACAGGGACAAGACCGGCGGGCGAGGGGGGAGGGGTCGGCCCTTTGGCAGAAGGAGGCAGACCAAGAGGGGAACCCCTTCCACCAAAGGGAAAAGGCGGCAGGGGGGCTTCCCCTTTCCCGCCAGGGAAATTACCGGTTGTTGGAATGGAAATTCCGGCAGAAATTGGCTTTGTCAAACGGCGGGGAATCGGCTATGATGCTAGATGAGGGAAGGGGAATGCCCCCGACATTTTATCAGCAAGAGGAGTGGTATCAACGATGCACAGCGGCCAGCAGCCTCATTATCAAGTGGTGGAAGGTCACTATCAGAGCCCCGAGGGAGAGAGCTACATCGGCTATGGCATCCGCGGAGAATGGCGGGGAGAGACGGTCACCCTGGCCGATCTTTCCCGCCGGCGGATCCCGGTGGAACGACTGGCCCACTGCCTGGAGGAACGGGAGGTGTCCCTTCTGCACCTGCGGGAACTGGTGGAGGACTGGCTGGATCAACCCGCCAGCCGAGAGGAAGCGTAACCGATCAAGGCCCCCGGTACTGCCGGGGGCCTTGATCGGTTACGCAATGGTGATCGATTGGGCTAGACGTCTGGCGCGGGGATCGAACCAGTCTCTTGCCGACCGGCATGTGGGAGAGGGCGAAATTGCAGAGAGTCTGATGTTGCGGATAAAAATAATCAAAACAACGGGCCGCATAAACAACCTGTTTAAGCGGCCCGTTTGGAAGGACAGTTCAAATGGATCTTGTTCAAGGCCGGTCAAACCCACCGGGCAGCGGCGGCCCCAAACCAAGGCCCAGCGAAGCGGGTTCGGTTTGGAAGCGAAGAGCAGCAGAATAAGCACGCGATGAGCCTTGCAATAAAATGAAAAAACTCGTCGCAAGCGACATATCGTTTGCGACGAGCTGGAACATCGCAACACTATAGATGCCGCTGCTTCAGGTTTGCAGCCAAAACCAAACCGAAGCCCAGCGCAGCGGGTTCGGTTTGGAGAGGAGGAGCGACGGAATGAGTG
>CAJFKV010000079.1 GCA_904387055.1 Candidatus Heteroruminococcus faecigallinarum
GATTGGGAAGGGAGGCTAGCCTCCCTTCCCTGGCTTTCTGGGAACTCTTTCTCCACAGAAAGAGTTCCCCTGGGGGTCCGGGGGGCGGAGCGCCCCCGTAAAAAACGGGAGGGCCGGGCGCAGCCCGGCCACGGGAGAGAGCCGACCGCAGGCGGCCCATAGGTTCGTCTCGCAGAGGCCACCGACTTCCCGCCCGCGCAAACGTTGAAAAAGAAAAGGCCGGGCAGTGCCCGGCCCTGATTCGCCTCAGAGGTTATTCGTCCTGGGTAACGGTGATCGACAGGATGGTCACCGGCTGGACCGGCGCATCCGACTCGTCCGTCTCCACCGCCGCAATGGCGTCCACCACATCCATTCCGTCGATCACCTGACCAAACACCGTGTGCTTGTAGTCCAGGTGGGGGGTGCCGCCCAGCTCCTGGTAGGCCGCGGCCGCCTCCTCAAAGCGGACCCGCTCCTCCTCCGGAACGCCGGCGGTCACCTTCTCGTTCAGCTGGCTGTTCAGCTCATCCAGCTTGGCCTCCAGCTCCTCCTGGGTGGCGCCGCTGGCCTGGTAGTCCATCAGCTCCTGGGTGGCTTTGTCCAGCTGGTCGTTGAGGTACATATTCAGCATGGCGTCCTCTTCGTTCATCGAGACGGTGTCGGCCTGGACGATGAAGAACTGGCTGCCGTTGGTATCATACCCGGCATTGGCCATGGACAAGGCGCCCCGGAAGTTGTGCAGCTGGTCGGAGAATTCGTCCTCGAAGCTCTCGCCCCAGATGCTCTCCCCGCCGGTGCCGTCCCCGTTGGGATCGCCGCCCTGGATCATGAAATCGTCGATCACCCGGTGGAAGGTCAGCCCGTCATAGTACCCCTCCTGGGCGTGGGTGATAAAATTCTCCACCGCCTTGGGAGCTTGCTCCGGATAGAGCACCACCGTGATGGTTCCCATGCTGGTTTCGATGGCCGCCTGGGGGTTGCCCGCCGGAACATCCCCCAGCTGCAGCAGCTGGGGCGCTTCGTACTCCACCGGCTCCCCGGTTTCCCCCTGTGCCTGGGAGGAGGACGTCTCCTGGCTGCCGGAGGAACTGCTTTCCTGGGAAGCGGGGCTCGACGAGCTGCCCCCCTGTCCGGAGCACCCTGCCACCATTCCTGCCGCCAGCAGAACCGCCGCCATCCGCAAATACCTTCTCTTTTTCATCGTGCTAACAATCTCCTTATCTTGACCACATTTGACGTTCCCAAAAACCAGGAGCCTCATTTGCTCCCAGTATACACGATTCTACCACCGGCAGGGTGAATTTTTTGTAAATAAAGAACGGGACAGAGGCCATTGCCCCTGTCCCGGTTGTTACACGTTTATCCTTGCTTCCATTTACCCTTCGTTTGCAAACTCAGGTGTACATTGGACTCACTCTTTTCAAAGAACGGTTTTCCTGCCTTTTTCAGGCAGATTCGATTGGTTTGTTCATGTGCTCAAGGAGGATTTTACTACTCGGGCATCTATGAAACAAGCGCCTCTTTGTTCATCTTCAGAAGAAATAACGACTTTTGATCTACCGATCATCAAGGTCCAAGCTTTCTTCTGTCCTCTTTGGGACAGCTGCTCTTGTAATGTTGCGTTATTCCACAGCGGCAGGCGCATCATTCCGCTGTGACTGATTCTGATGATGTTCATCTCCATAGTACATTGGAATCACCGCCTTTCCTTTCTAGAGAATTTTCTTTTTCAGATCTTTCTCTTTTCTTGTCTTTATTATAGCGCCGATGTTGTGCATAGTCAATAGTTTTTTTCCACAAAAGAACGCCTTTCTATTCTATCATCAATTCTCCGCTGGAAGACTTGACTTCCCGCCTCGGTTGCAATAGTATAATACAAGATCCATGGTACAGGTGCCCCCAGCAGATGGGGAAATCGGATGGGGAGAAGGAGGCCGCTATGGCAGAGAACAAGTTGGAAAATCAGGATTACGAGCAGGATCTTCTCACCTTGACCGACGAAGACGGTCAGGAGCATGAATTCGAAGTGGTGGACGCGGTGGATCTGGACGACGAGCGGTATCTGGCTCTGGTTCCTGTCTTTTCCGATCCCCAGGAAAGCTTGGAAGACAGTGCCGACCTGGTGATCCTGAAGGTCGTTCCCGATGAGGAAAGCGGCGAGGAAATCCTCCAGACCATCGACGACGACGATGAGTTTGGCCGGGTGGCCGACCTGTTTATGGAGCGGCTGGAGGACACCTTTGAATTTGAAGAGGACGAGGAATAATTCCGCCTCTTTGGCACAAGCTGAAAGACGTGTGATCTCCCTGCTGTGTGCGTGTTGGCAGTTTTCAATATAAATCCAACACTTATTTTTCGGGAGCCCGATTCTCCCTGGAACGATTGCAGACCTCCCGGCTCTGCCGGACGAAGGGAGCGTGACCTCCGGGGGAGGGCACCCACCTGTCACAAGACGGGTTTCATTTGACTGTACTCACGGCACGGCGGGGGTTCCATAAATCGTAGCAGCCCGACCAGGGTCCATCGGCGATGGCCCGTGGCCGGGCTTTTTTGCCGGCGAGCCGGTCCGCCCAGCCCATGAACCTTTTGTAAACATTTGCTGGCGGCTGTTTTCCCGGCACCGGATGGTGTATAATGGGAGTACCATTGGCAAAGGGAGGGGTTTTATGGAAGACTGGCTGGAGCGCACCCGTCTCCTGTGGGGGGACAGGGCCCTGGACCGGCTGGCCCGGGCGCGGGTAGCGGTGCTGGGCCTGGGCGGCGTGGGGTCCGCCGTGGTGGAGGGCCTGGGCCGGGCCGGTGTGGGCCACATTCTGGGGGTGGACCAGGACTGCTTCTCCCCCTCCAACCGGAACCGCCAGCTGCTGGCCACCGCCGAGACGGTGGGCCGCGCCAAATGCCAGGTGGCCGGAGAACGGCTGCGGGCCATCAACCCCCGGATCGATTACCAGGCCGCCCGGGAATTCTACCTGCCGGAAAACCGCGACTTTCTCTTCGCCTACCGCCCCACCCTGGTGGTGGATGCCATCGACACGGTTACCGCCAAGATCGACCTGGCGGTCCAGTGCCGGGAACGGGGGATTCCCCTCCTCGCCTGCCTGGGCACCGGCAACCGCAACGACCCGTCCCAGCTGCGGCTGGGCACCATTGCCGACACGGCCGGCTCCGGCTGTCCCCTGGCCCGGGTGCTGCGGCGGGAGCTGCGCCGCCGGGGGATTCTGGACCTGCCGGTGGTCTACTCCCTGGAGGGGGCGGCGCCCCTCTGCGCGGAGGACGCCCATGGCCGCCACAGCCCGGCCAGCGGCCCCTTTGTCCCCCCTGCCGCCGGGCTGCTGCTGGCTTACGGGGCGGTGAAAACCCTGCTGTCCCTCCCCGATCCACAGCCTGCGAAAGGAGATCTGCCATGAAGTTTCCCAGCCGTTCTTTAAGAAACATGCTGATTGTGGTTACCTACGCCATCGTCCTCTATCTTTTCCTCTCCCATCTGGAAACGATAAAGGCTTCCTTCCAGTACCTGACGGGGGTCCTGACCCCCATCATCATCGGCGTCTGCATCGCCTATGTGGTGAACCTGCTTCTCAAGGTGGTGGAAGAGCGGCTGCTGGCGCCCCTGTGGCGGAGGGTCCCCCGTCTGGCGCGCGCCAAGCGGGCCATCGGCATCCTGCTCACCCTGCTGATCATCGTCCTGATCCTGGCGGGGCTGGTCACCTTTATTGTGCCCCAGCTGGCGCGGAGCGTTTCTTCCCTGGCGGTCCAGATCCCCGCCTTCCTCTCCCAGGCCAGCGCCTGGATTGCCCAGCTGGCCCAGCAGTATGAACTGACCAACAACCTGTGGACAACCCTCTCCCAAAACTGGCGGGAGATTGCCTCCACCGTCAGCACCTTCCTGAGCGCCACCCTCCCCCAGCTCTTCAGCTGGACCATGGGCGTGACCAACAGCGTGGTCAACACCATCCTGGGCATCACCTTCGCCCTCTATATGCTGGCGGATAAAGAGCGGCTCATCAATATGTTCCGGAAGCTGATCTACGCCTTTCTCCCACGCTCCTGGAGCGACCGGGTCTGCTCGGTCTGCCACGACGCCAACCGGATCTTCTCCAGCTTTATCACCGGGCAGATTGTGGAGGCCTGCATCCTGGGGTGCCTGTGCGGGGTGGGGATGGCCATCCTCCGGTTCCCCTATGCCCTCCTGATCGGGGTTGTGGTGGGAATCACCGCCCTGATCCCCATCCTGGGCGCCTATATCGGCACCATCCCCTCCGCCTTCATCATCCTGATGGAGAGCGGCCCCCTGCGGGCAATCGGCTTTGTCATCTTCATCATCTGCCTCCAGCAGTTTGAAGGAAACGTGATCTACCCCAAGGTGGTGGGCACCTCCATCGGCCTGCGGGGCATCTGGGTGCTGGCCGCCATCACCGTGGGCGGCAGTCTGTTTGGACTGCCGGGCATGGTGGTGGGGGTTCCGGTCTTCGCCGTCCTTTACACCCTGGTCCGCCGGTACACCTACAACCGGCTGCGGGACCGGGACGTCCCGGTGGAAGACGAGGAGCCCGACGACATCCTGAAGGCGGACCGGGCCGGCCACGAACCCGAAACAGAAGACCACCCCTAACCAAAAATGGGCGAGCCGCCGCAGGCCCGCCCAAATTTTTTGCCGGGGAAGGTTCCCCTCCCCCCCCGAGGGAACGGTTACGCGGGAAGCTCCACCTGGACGGACTTGTCCTCCTGGGGACAGCGGATGGCAACCCGCTCCCCTTCCGGCTGGACCTCCACCGGAATAAAGACAAACTTCCCGTAGGGGGAAACCTCCATCCCCGTGTCCAGGTCGGCAAGAACGCTGCCGTCCGCCCCAATCACCGCCAACCGCACCGGCAGCTGGGTGAGGACCTGGCCGTCCACCTCCAGCTGATGATTCCCATCGGTGTTGAGCCGGTAGGCCAGGAAGATCCGTTCCTCTTCCCGGTCCACCGCCATGCCGATGGACATGTACCGGGGCCGGGTGACCGTCTGGGAGCCATAGGGCAGTTCCATCTCCCCGTAGTCGAAATCCGGCTGGACGGCGCCGGGCTGCCCGGTTGCCGGATCATAAAAGGTGAGGGCGGTGAGGGAATCGGCCACGATGGTCTCCCCCAGGAAGTCCAGGCTGTCCATGTCGCTGCCCCGGTAGAGGAACCGGATGGTCCCGTCCCGGCCCACCGACACATAGTCCCGGCTGCCCGCCGACTCAAAATGCTCCTGCTCCCCGGCGGTCCAGATCTCCCAGTCGCCGCTGGGGCTTTGGGCCACCAGGGTTTGGAGCATATCGGCCGTGTAATGGCGCTCTTCCCGGCAGCTTCCTTCCGCCAGGCTGACCGTTACCGTCACCTTGGGGGTGGTGATCTCCACCCGGCCCATGGTAAGGTCCACCGCCAGCTCCCCGGGGAACCGGGCCGGGTCCTCCCCCCGCTCCGGGTGGGACAACCGGTCCAGGTACCCCAGCACTCCCGGGTCCTGGCAGGTGAGCCGGGTGGGGGAGCGGCTCTCCCACCCGGAGCGGAAGCGGAGATAGTGCTGATCCCCCTCCTGATAGCTGCTCCAGGTCCCCAGCTCCAGGCGGACCGGCTCCCCCTCCTCGTCCACCACCGCCAGGGGATACCAGTCGTCCACCCGGTAGCGGCGGCCGTCCTGGACCCCCTGGGTCACCGCCTCCACCCGCCGGTCGTCAATGGCGATCACAATCTCCTGGAGGTAAGATTCTTCTGTTTGAACCGGGTCATGGGACCCGCCGAGAGGGGTCTCCACCGCCAGCATCACCGTTCCCTCTTCCGGGGGGCACTGCAGGGGCGAGGTCACCTCCCCGGACGGGGGAACCGCTATCCCCTCCCCGGGGGCATAGAGGTGCATTTCCCGGCCGTGGAGAGGAATGAAGTTCTCCCGCTGGCTGTCCCCGCTGCCGGTCCACCTTCCTTCTCCATCAAAGGTCTGCCACCGCAGCAGGTAAAGCGGGTCCCCGGACCAGTCGTCCACCGTCTCCTCCTCGTAGAGGCAGAGCCAGCCTTCCTCCCAAGGGCAGGTTCCCAGCACCCAATACGCCCCTTCCGGCTCCGCCATCTGGAGAGTGGGCATGGGGGAAGGATCCCCTTCTTCCTTCGACGCCTCCGCCGGCGGGGAACCCGGCTCCTGGGGGATCGACTCTTCTGCCGCCGGGGGGTTCTCTTGCTGAACAACACTCTCCGGCGGGAGATCCTCCTCCCTGTCAATGGGTGTTCTCTCCCCTGTGCCGCTGCATCCTGCCGCCAGCAGACAGACTAGCAGGATTGCCGCCAGCGCCATGTATCCCCGTCGTTGTTTCATGGTATACCGCCTCCTGTCGTTTTCCCTTCTTCCCAAAGAACGGGAGCCTCTATCTCTTTGGTGGCAAGAAAGACCCGGTTTGGTGCAAGGAATGGGGATCCAATATGCCAAATCTTCTCTCCCTTATTCGGGCAAGATTCCTACATTTCCCCGTTCCATCCTTTTCCCCAAATCTCCCGGCAGCTGGTGGAAAGCCGCATGGCATAGCTCCTTCCAGCCTGGCCAACCGGGGAAGCGCACCGACAGGTTTTGCCCGTGCCACATAAAAGGATTTTCATTCAGGAAAGAGTGCCTTGGGGATTTCTTCATTCTTCTGTACATTTTGGCTGTGGGGGATTTCTGCCTGCCATGCAATGCTGCCGTCACCTCCGCAGGGGAAGGGCGGTAGAAGGCTTGCGCCCTGCCGCCCTTTTGTGGGACATGTGCCTGCACTGTACTCAGAAGAATATTGATGATACCCGCAGGCTGGACTGCCGGTGGTGACACCCGGGGGCAAAAACTCTGCTGCCTGCCTGGTGACCTGTCAATCAAGACCCACGACAAGGAACGTCCTTCGGTGGTTGCCTCCCGAATAGGCACCCCCGTGCCTGATGAGGTGTTGTCCCCGTCGGACAGGGGCGAGCGGAGCGAGACCTTTTCCCTAGGAGGAGTAGGGTACCCCAGGGGGATTGCCAAGGGGGATGCCCCCTTGGCGAGCTTTC
>CAJFKV010000080.1 GCA_904387055.1 Candidatus Heteroruminococcus faecigallinarum
GTTCAGCGTACCGGGAGGTACGCCGGTCGGCAGGGGGTGGCGGGGGATTTCCCCCGCCTGGCTTTCTGGGAACTCTTTCTCCACAGAAAGAGTTCCCCTGGGGGTCCGGGGGGCGGAGCGCCCCCGTAAAAAACGGGAGGGCCGGGCACAGCCCGGCCACGGGAGAAGGGCGGCGAAGCCGCCCAAGAACACCCCCTCAAGCGGCTTAATAAAATTTTTTTGCAGGTCCAGCGAGGGAGACGTCAACCGATCACACTTCCACATAGTCGACAATATGGTGATTATGACGGAAAAGGACCATTTTACCCCTGCAAAACACGGGACAGTAGAGATTTTTACGGATTCCCTGCATTTTTTTTGAAAAACCTCTATACATTGAAGGCGGGACGTGTTAGAATGATGGCAAAGATGCAGGAGGAGAAGAGAGATGCCAGCCTGCAATGATTTGGAATCTGTGGTATACTGCAAGATGTAACGCCAGGTACCTTCAAAGCGGCCTGTCGGTACAGGATTTCAACATCAGGATAGGAGCGTGATTGGAATGGTTAGTGACAGAATTAAGAACCTCACTCCATCGGCAACAGTAGAGCTTACCTCCAAGGTGGCGGATATGCGGGCCGCAGGGATTGACGTCATTGCCTACAACGTGGGAGAGCCGGATTTCAATACCCCGGACAATATTATCAAAGCCTGTGAAAAGGCGATGGAGGAAGGGAAGACCAAGTATACCCCGGCCTCCGGCATCATTCCCCTGCGCAAGGCAATCTGCAAAAAGCTGGAGAAGGACAACAACGTCCACTATGAGATGAATCAGATCTGCGTATCCACCGGCGCCAAGCAGGCCCTGAACAACGCGGTGCTGGCCATCTGCAACCCTGGTGACGAGATCATTGTTCCCACCCCCTGCTGGGTGAGCTATGTGGAGATTATCAAGCTGGCGGAGGGTAAGCCGGTTCTGGTGCCCACCAGCGAGCAGGAAGGCTTCCAGCTGAACGTGGACGCCATTGCCAAGGCCATCACCCCCAAAACCCGGGCCATCCTCATCAATACCCCCAACAACCCCACCGGCGCTCTCTATACGGAGGAGTCCCTCCGGGCCCTGGGCAAGCTGGCGGTGGAGCATGATCTTTATATCATCTCCGACGAAGTATACGAGAAGCTGATCTATGGCGACCGCAAGCACATCTGCCCCGCCTCCCTGGGAGAGGATGTGAAGGAGCACACCATCGTGGTCAACGGCTTCTCCAAGGCCTACTCCATGACCGGATGGCGGGTGGGGTATACCGCTGCCCCTCCCGATATTGCCAAGGGCATCTCGTCCCTCCAGGGGCACACCACCTCCAACGCCACCAGCTTTGTTCAGTGGGCCTGCCTGGAGGCACTGGAGGAGCGCACCGATCCCGCTGTGGAAACCATGCGGCAGGAGTTTAACCGGCGCAGGGATTATCTGATCCAGCGGCTGCGGGCGATTCCGGATGTGTTCTGTGCCGATGCGGACGGAGCCTTCTACCTGATGCCCAACGTGAGCAAGTATTACGGCCGCAAGGCGGAAGATGGCCGGGTCATCAACAATTCGTCCGACTTCTGTAACTATATCCTGGACGAAGCCAAGGTGGCCATTGTCCCCGGCTCGGCCTTTGAGGCGCCCGACAATGTGCGGATCTCCTACTCCAACTCCATGGAGAACATCCAGAAAGGGATCGACCGGATCGAGGCGGCTATGGCCAAGCTGAAATAATTGTATTTGCATTGTTCCCCGTTCCCACCTGAGGGAGGGTCCCTTCTCCCCAGGTGGGAACCCACTCCCAGTCCTGTTGGGAGGTTGATTTGTCGACTATCGTAAATCAATATTCGGCAATCGACTTCCCTGTGCGATACAAATCCCAGTCCAGACAACAAATATCTCCGGCGATGCCGGAAGATCCGTAGAAAGGTCGTTGCGATTATGGAAAAAAAGTACAATCCCTACGAAAATTTCCTCTCCATCATGGAGCGCGCCGCAGGCATCCTGGGCTACGAAAAGAATGATTACATCGCTGTGTGCTATCCGGAGCGGGAGATGAAGGTGGCCTGCCCCGTCAAGATGGACAATGGGGAGGTCAGGGTGTTTGAGGGCTTCCGGGTGCAGCATTCCACCGCCCGCGGCCCCGCCAAGGGAGGCATCCGGTACCATCACAATGTGAACATGGACGAAGTCAAGGCGCTGGCCGCCTGGATGAGCTTCAAATGCGCCATTGTGGACGTTCCTTACGGCGGCGGCAAGGGCGGCATTGTGGTGGATCCCAGCAAACTGTCCGACGGGGAGCTGGAGCGCCTGACCCGCAGCTTTATCACCGGCATCGCCCCCATCATCGGGCCGCTGAAGGACGTTCCCGCCCCGGATGTGGGGACCAACGCTCAGGTGATGGGCTGGATTGTGGACCAGTACAGCACCCTCAAGGGGGAGACCCAGCTGGGCGTGGTGACCGGCAAACCCATCCCCGTGGGCGGTTCCCAGGGGCGGAACGCCGCCACCGGCCGGGGCGTGATGTTTGCCACCATGGCGGTGCTGGAGAAGATGGGAATCCCTGTGGAGGGGACCACCGTGGTGATCCAGGGAATGGGCAATGTGGGCACCCAGACCGCCCGCCTGCTCGCCGAACATAAGATGAAGATCATCGCCGTCAGCGACGTGACCGGCGGTCTGTATAACCCCGACGGCCTGAACATCCCCGCCATCCTGGAGCATCTCAGCGTCCGGGGCCGCCTGCTGGACACCTACAGCGAGGAAGGCGCTCAGCGGATCACCAACGCTCAGCTGCTGGCCACCGAGACCACCGTGCTGATCCCGGCGGCGCTGGAGAACCAGATCACCGGCGACAACGCCGCCGATGTGAAGGCAAAGGTGATTGTGGAAGGCGCCAACGGTCCCACCACCGTGGAGGCCGACGAAATCCTGGCCAAGCGGGGCATCCTGGTGGTTCCCGACGTGCTGTCCAACGCCGGCGGCGTGGCTGTGTCCTACTTCGAGTGGGTCCAGAACCTGCAGAATTATTACTGGACGGAAGAAGATGTAAACGCCAAGTTGAAGGACAAGATGCTTTCCGCCTTTGAGGCTGTGTGGAGCATTTCCCATGAGAAAAATGTGACCCTCCGCACCGGCGCCTACCTGATCGCCCTCAAGAAGATCGTGGAGGCCCGCAAGCTTCGCGGCATGAACTAACCCCGCCATTCCCTACCCCTTTTTACAATAGCGCTCCCAAAGAGAAAGGAGGCTCCCACGGGAGCCTCCTTTCTCTTTGGGCGGGTAACCGCTCCCCGGCAGCAGGGCCGGTTGGGAAGCAAGGAGCAGCAGAATGAGCGCGCGAAGAGCTTTGCAAGGAAATGAAAAAGCTCGTCGCAAGCGATATGTCGCTTGCGACGAGCTGGTGCCGGCGGCGGGGGTCGAACCCGCACGGTGTCGCCACCGCGGGATTTTGAGTCCCGTACGTCTGCCAATTCCATCACGCCGGCATGTCCCATATATTATACACTGCCGCCATCCAAAAAGCAAGCAGTTGCCCCCAAAAACTCTACCCCTGGAAGAGGACCGGTGAGGTTTACACATTGTTTACAAAAATTCATAGACCTGCCCGTTCCCAATATGTTAGGATACCTACCAGGAAGGGGGCGACGGCGCGCGTCCTCCTTTTATATCAGGAAAGGAGCGATCACCAGTGAAACGGGCGGATCAAGTAGCCCTCAGCCGGCGCCGCATTTTGGACGGTGCCATTGAGGAATTCAGCCAGAAGGGATACGAGAATGCTTCGGTCACCGCCATGTGCCAGCGGCACCAGTTGTCCAAAGGGCGGGTCTATTACCACTTTGCCAGCAAAGAGGAACTGTATGTGGCGTGCGCCCACCGGTGTGTCCGGTCCTTGGCCGATCACCTGGAAAAGGCGGTGGTCCTCCGGGAAGGGGATCTGGACGGCAACTGCCGCCGGTATTTCGAGGAGCGGAGACGTTTTTTTGAGGAGTATCCCCCGTTCCGCGCTCTTTTTTTCACCATCCGCTTCCAGACGCCCCTCGCCCTGGAACCGGATATCGAGAAGGCCCTTCTCCCCCTGCAGGAATATAACGACCGTTTTGCCGCCCAGCTGCTGGAGGGAATCTCCCTTCGGGAGGGCTGCTCCACCCAGCAGCTCCAGCGGTTCCTGTTCCTGCTGGATGCAGGGTTCTCCCGCCAGTGCCTGGGGGAGAGGGGGAGCGCCTCCCTGGAAGAATTGGCCGATCTTCATGAGAAGATGGTGGAGGAAGGGGTGGACCTGATTCTCCACGGGCTTCTCAAGCCTTAGAGAGGGGGAGGACCATGGGCTTTTCCATTCTCCACGGGAACATTGCCGCTGTGCATGCAGATGCGGTGGTCAACGCCGCCAATCCGCACCTGCTGCCCGGGGGAGGCGTCTGCGGCGCCATCTTCCAGGGGGCGGGCCGCCGGGAACTGGAGGAGGCCTGCCGGGCCATCGGCTACTGCCCCACCGGCCAGGCGGTGGCTACGCCGGGATTCCGGCTGCCCGCCCGGTGGATCATCCATACCCCCGGCCCGGTGTGGCAGGGCGGCGGCCAGGGGGAGGAGGCGCTGCTGCGCTCCTGCTACCGGTCCAGCCTGGCGCTGGCAGAGGAAATGGGCTGCCGGTCGGTGGCCTTTCCCCTGATCTCCGCCGGCATTTATGGGTATCCGCCCCAAGCCGCCCGCCAGGTGGCGGAGGAGGAAATCGCCCGCTTTTTGGAGGGAAGGGAGAGGGAGATTCTGCTGGTTCTCTATCCATAGAGAAAAGCCCCCTTATTCTTATACAATCCGTATAAGAATAAGGGGGCTTTTTGGACGTCTTAGGACTCCCAATGCTCGCTGCGGAGGAAGTGGATGAGCTCGTCCTTTTTCTTCTGCTCAAAAAGGTCCACGATAATCCGGTGCTGGGCGTTCAGCTGCCCGAACCACTGGAACAGCTCCTCCTCGTCCCCGCCGGTCCGAACCATGGGGACAAAGGAGTTGCGGATGTCCAGGGTGGTCTTGACCAGGAAGCTGTTGTTGCACCGGTCGATGTATACCTGATGAAACTGCTGCTGAAGGGTGTTGTAATCGCTCAGGTTGTGGTATTTGATGGCCACGTCCAGCTTGTCGATGATCTCCCGCATCTTGGAGATGTCCTCGGGGCGCATATTGGGGAGCGCCAGCTCGGCAGCGTAGGCGTCCAGCACGGCCAGCACGCTGTAGACGTTCCCCCGGTATTCGTCGTCCACCTCCCGGACGGTAAATCCCTTGCGGGGGGTGTAGTTGAGCACATTTTCCGACGCCAGCTTGATGAGCGCTTCCCGGGCCGGGGTTCGGCTGATGTCCAGATCGGTGCAGATCTGGGCCTCATTCAGCTTTTGGTTGGGCTTGAGGGCGCCGGTCTGAATTTGATGGGCGATGTATTTGTACACATAATCCCGCAGAGACGCATATTGTTTCATATCTTCCGATCCCGCTTCTTTCCAGGGCAAGGCTGCCCATTCTATCCCTCGTTGGAAGCAACGTGGCTGTATGTATAGAATACCCAAAAAGTGTGAAAAAGTCAATCGACGGGCCTGGAGGGCGCGCTGGCCTTCCCCCGGGCTAATAATCGCAAAGCCGGCGCGGAGCGCCGGTCCGCGGGCAGGGGCCCGCTTTGGGGAAATGGTTCCCATTTCCCCCTTTGCTCTTTTTGTATCAGTAACCTGTGCCGCGCCGCCGCGCCAAAGAGCCTTCGCCTCTTTGGGGTTGTGGTATAATAATCGTAAAGCCGGTTTTAGAGGGCCGCCGGGCGGAAAGCGCCGGTTTGGCCGCGGCAAAAAACGTCCGGGAGGGGAAAGAAATGCCGATCGAGCTGCGGCGCTGTCAACGAGGGGACCTGGAGGAACTGTCGGCCCTCTTTTACCATGCGGTGCATGAGGCCTGCCGCCGGGACTACACCTCCCGCCAGCTGGATGCCTGGGCCCCGGACAAAAGGGCTCTCCTGGGCCGGGAGGACCTGGTGCAGGAACAGTATGCCCTGGCGGCAGTGGCGGACGGCCGGGTTGTAGGTTACGGCACGCTAGACCGCGGGGGGTATCTGGATCATCTCTTTGTCCATCCGGATTTCCAGCGGCAGGGGGTTGCCTCCGCCCTGTGCAGGCAGCTGGAGGAGCGGGCCTGGGCCCAGGGAAACGAGGCGGTGGAGGTCCACGCCTCCATAACGGCCCTTCCCTTTTTTATCGGCCGCGGGTACCAGGTGGAGCAGGAGCAGCAGGTGCCGCTGCGGGGGGAGATCCTCACCAACTACCGGATGAAGAAAGGGCGGCAGCCGTGAGGGAAAAGCGGCGGCCGCTGTGCCAACAGGAGGGGGCAGCAGCGCCCCCCGGGCGATACGAAAGGAGAGAACCGGATGAAAAAGTGCAAGATTACCATTTTGAAGACCACCTTTGACCAGGAGCTGGCGGCCCAATACGGCGCGGAGGGCCTGGGTCCCTGCCCCATGATGAAGGAGGGGCAGGTCTTTTTCGGGGATTATGCCAAGCCGGAGGGCTTTTGCGACGAGGCGTGGAAGGCGGTTTACCAGTATGTGTTCGCCCTGTCCCATGGGGCGGGCAAGGATGTGTTCTATTACGGCGACTGGATCCGCACGCCGGGGGTGGCCATCTGCAGCTGCAACGACGGTCTGCGGCCGGTCATCATGAAGATCGAGGCCACCGACGAGGAGTCCGCCATCGACTATACCCCCGTTACCCGATAAAACACAGAAGGGCCGCCCTGCGGGGCGGCCCTCTGCCGTGGCCGGGCGTTGCCCGGCCCTCCCGTATGCGGGGGCGCTTCGCCCCCCCGGACCCCCTGACCCTATCTTTCGACCGCGAAAGATAGGGGAGAAAGCTCGCCAAGGGGGCATCCCCCTTGGCAATCCCCCTGGGGTACCCTACTCCTCCTAGGGAAAA
>CAJFKV010000081.1 GCA_904387055.1 Candidatus Heteroruminococcus faecigallinarum
TGGCAACTGGATTAGGAAGATTATCTTCAACTTCCCTGTCCCGGTGAATGGAACAGAAGTGAAAGAATTGCCCTTGGAAAATGAAACAATGGTCGAGACGGTAGTACTTTTGTCTCGCCTTTCACAGGAAGTGTCTCGGAACGGATGACTGCTTAGCATTCCAGACAAATCTCCTTATCTCCTTTTGTGAACACGCCGCCATTCGGCCCATAAAACCGTCAGGCCCCCAGCCGGGGGCCTGACGGTTTTTTTGTTCTGTTACTGCATGCTCTTTTGGTAGGCGATTCCCCAGTCTTCCATCGCCTTGATGATGGGACGCATGGATTCCCCCATCTGGCTCAAGGCGTACTCCACCCTGGGCGGAACCTCGGGATAGACGGTCCGGGTAACGATCCCGTCTTCCTCCATGGAACGCAGGCTGTCGGTCAGCACCTTTTGGCTGATTCCCTCCAAATCCCTGCGCAGCTCGTTAAACCGCCACGGGCGGACAAGAAGATTCCGTATAATCAACAACTTCCACTTGATCCCGATCAACTGCACCGTCGTGGCCACGGGGCAGTCCGGCATCTCTTCCTTGGTCAACATGGCTGTACCGTTTTCCCCTCCGTCTCCTTGGTTTCTTTTAGAACGTTATAGTCCAATTATAATGCAGCATTCCGTTTTCTTCAAGGGGACGGGAGCCCCTTTTCCCGCCCCCCAGAAAGCGCTCCATGGTCACCAGAAGGTAACTGGGTGAGAAAAAAGTGCGTACTTGTGGGGAATCTTTCCTCCCATTATACTGAAACCAGAGATCAGGAACGCGCCTGATTTTCAAGACAACATCGAAGGAGGAATTCGACTATGGCACTGAAAGATCTGTTTGGATGGAACAAGGAAAAGGAGACGGCTCCCGCCGCCTGCGGTGCCGCTTGCGGCGCCGGCGACAAGCCGGAGGAGAAACCCGCCGCCTGCGGTTCTGCCTGCGGCGCCGGCGACAAACAGTAATTTGGAGCCCATGTGCCCCCGCCGCGGCCGTGCGGGGGCGCATCTCCCAGAGGTTGGCCGTCCATCCCTTGGGAAATACGCCCCGGCAGACGGGCAAAAACGGGACCATCACACCAAAGGAGGAAATGGGTATGGAATACTTCGCCTTTCAGTGGCACATTACCGACGAATGTGACCAGCGGTGCAAGCACTGCTACATCTTCTCCGAAGATACCTGCAAACACCTGGATTCGATGACTTGGGAACAGATGAAGGACACCTTCTTCAACTGCCTGGATTTTTGCAAGGTCTATCGCCGGTTGCCCTATTTCTACATCACCGGCGGCGACCCCATCCTGCACCCGGATTTCTGGAAGCTGGTGGGGCTGATGAAGGAACACAACATCCCCTTCACCATCCTGGGCAATCCCTTCCATCTGGGCGACGAGGTCTGCCGGAAGCTGAAGGAATCCGGCTGCGAGAAGTACCAGCTCTCCCTGGACGGGATGCGGGAAACCCACGACTGGTTCCGCAAGCCGGGCAGCTTCGACTGCACGCTGGAGAAGGTCGGCTGTATCAACCGGGCGGGGATCCGCAGCGTCATCATGACCACCGTCTCCGGCATCAACATCGACCAGGTTCCCCAAATCATCGACGCGGTGGTGGCGGCTGGGGCCAATGTCTTCGCCTTCTCCCGGTACTGCCCCACCAGCGAAGAAAAGGAGGTGGGCATCGAGCCGCTGCGCTACCGCCAGCTCCTGGCCGACTGTGACCGGAAATTCAAGGAATACGAGGCGGCGGGCTGCCAGACCTACTTTAACAAGAAGGATCACCTGTGGACGCTGTACGAATACGAGACCGACGCCTTCCATATTCCGGAAGCGGCGGAGGAAGGGATGATCTACGGGGGCTGCAACTGCGGCAACTGCCATCTCACCATCCTGCCCACCGGTGACGTCTACGCCTGTCGCCGAGTCCAGAACAGCAAGGTGGGCAATGTGTTCGAGGACCGGCTGGCCGACCTGTGGATCTGCCAGATGGAGCAGTACCGGGATTACGCCAAGTTTGAAAAATGCGCCAAATGCCGGCTGCTGGCCTTCTGCCGGGGCTGCCCGGCCGTCGCCAGCGGCAAAGACGGCAATTTCTACGCCGCCGATCCCCAATGCTGGATGGAGGTGGCCGGATGATCCCCTCCACCATGAAGGCGGTCGTCCTCACCCAGCCCACACCGGCGGAGCACGTCATCCTGACCGACTGCCCTGTACCCCGCGTCCGCCCCGGGTGGGTCCTTGTGAAGGTCCGCGCCTTCGGCATGAACCATTCGGAGCAGATCCTGCGCCTCGGCGAGATCCAGGCGGACTACATCCAGAAGCCCATCATCCCCGGCATTGAATGCGTCGGCCAGATTGCCGATCCGTCGGACAGTCCGTTTCGGGAGGGACAGACGGTGGCCGCCCTCATGGGGGGCATGGGCCGCAGCTTTAACGGCAGCTATGCCCAGTATGCCCTGCTGCCGGCAAGCCACGTGTTCGCTGTCGAGACGGCGCTCTCCTGGGCAGAGATGGCGGCGGTGCCGGAAACCTACTTTACCGCCTGGGGTTCCCTGTTTGAATGTTTGCAGCTTTGCAAGGACGACACTCTCCTGGTGCGGGGCGGTACCTGTGCCCTGGGGTATGCGGCCATCCGCCTGGCAAAGGCCCTGGGCTGCCGGGTGATTGCCACCACCCACCGGGAAAACAAGCTCCCCCTCCTGGCGCAGGCCGACCAAGCCCTTCTGGACACCGGGAAACTGGCCGGTTCCCTTTCCGGCGTCACCAAGGCCCTGGAACTGGTGGGGCCAAGGACCCTCCGGGACACCCTGCACTGTGTGGAGAAGGGCGGCATCGTCTGCAACACCGGCATCCTCGGCGGCGTATATGCCTTGCAAGGCTTCGATCCCATCAAGGAGATTCCCAACGGCGTCTACCTCACCGGCTTTCACAGCAACTGGCCAACCCAGGCGGTGATGGACCAGATCTTCGCCTTCTTGGCCGCCCACCGGCTAACCCCCTGTGTCGGCCGCTGCTTTCCCTTTTCCCAGATTCGGGATGCCTGCATTGCTCTGGACAGCGGCACCGTAAACGGGAAAATCGTGGTGACCCTCCCGGAGGAAGCGTAGCCCGGACCCAATCCCTAAAAATCCCAGGCGGATCGCCGCCGGACGCCCCGATAGAGCGCCCCTTCTCTCTTCCAACCCATCTTAACACATTAGGAGGTCCCCAGTATGGATGCAAAAACCTGTATTCAAAAACTCCAGTATGTGGGGGTATTGGCCTTTGCCACGGTCGACCGCCAGGGAAATCCCCAGATACGCAACATCAGCGCCATCCACTATGAGCCGGATGCCATCTACTTTTTCACCGCCCGGGGCAAGGACTTCTGCCAGGAGCTCCTCGCCGACGGCCGGGTCCAGATCCTGGGGTATACCAAATACAAGGAGATGATTCGCCTTTCGGCCAGGGCGGTCCCGGTTCCCCAGGAGGAACAGGAAGCGTGGATCGACGTCATCTTTTCCGAGCAGCCCTATCTCGCCAACGTCTACCCCGGCGACACCCGGCACATCGGGATCGTATTTGCAATCCGGAAGGCTGCAATCGAGTATTTCCACCTGGGGGTACATCCGATTTTCCGGGAAAACTACGTCCTGGGCGAGCAGACGATCCCGCCGAAGGGATATCACATTACGGACTCCTGTATCGGCTGCGGGAGATGTGCAAAGCACTGCCCCCAGCAATGCATCACAGAGGGCCGGCCCTTCCGGATCCAGCAGGAGCACTGCCTCCACTGCGGAAGCTGCTACGAGCAGTGCCCTGTCGGTGCTGTGGAAAGGAGAGGAAACCAGTGACCCAACGGGAAAGGCGGGAATTTCTCATCCGGTCCATGCTGCTGGAGCGGCCCAAATACGGAAGCGTCTCCATCCCGCCGGACGACGCCGGACAAAAGCAGCTCCTCCGCTCCCTCTTTAACCTCCGGCCGCCCCAGCCGCCGTCGGAGGCGTTTCTCCAGATCCAGGACGCCTACCTGCTGCAGGAGGCCGCCCAGAAGGGGGTGACCGATCTGAACGCCCTCCGCCCTGTGGAGGAGGGCATCTACCTGTGGCGGGGGGACATCACCACCCTGCGGTGCGACGCCATCGTCAATGCGGCCAACAGCGGGCTGCTGGGGTGTTTTTATCCCTGTCACGGCTGCATCGACAACGCCATCCACACCTACGCGGGGGTCCAGCTGCGGCTGGCCTGCGCCGCGCTGATGGAGCAGCAGGGGCACGAAGAAGAAACCGGCAAGGCGAAGATTACGCCGGCCTTCAACCTTCCCTGCCGCTATGTCCTTCACACAGTGGGGCCCATTGTCCATGGAAAGCTGACCCAAAAAGAGGAGGAGCAGCTCGCCTCCTGCTATCGTTCCTGCCTGGAACTTGCCGGGCAGTATGCCGTCAAAAGCATCGCGTTCTGCTGCATCTCCACCGGGGAATTTCACTTTCCTCCCCGCCGGGCGGCGGAAATCGCCGTTGAAACGGTCCGAGCCTACCGGGCGCAGACCCACAGCAATCTTGAGGTGATCTACAATGTTTTTCAAGAACGGGATTACAACATCTACCGGGAACTTCTGGGAGGAGACAAGCCGCCTGAAGGCCGCTCTGCATGAGGCCGACGCCGTTGTCATCGGCGCGGGCGCCGGCCTTTCTTCCGCCGCGGGGTTTGCCTACGACGGCGAGCGCTTCGACCGGTATTTCGGCGATTTTCAAGAGAAATACGGCTTTCACGACATGTATTCCGGCGGTTTTTACCCCTATTCCACCCTGGAAGAGCATTGGGCCTACTGGAGCCGGTATATCTGGCTCAACCGGTACCAGGACCCACCCTTGTCCACCTACCAAGACCTGCTGGCCCTTGTCCGGGAGAAGGACTATTTTGTGATTACCACCAATGTGGACCACTGTTTTCAAAAAGCGGGGTTTGACAAGAAGCGGCTGTTCTATACCCAGGGGGACTACGGCCTGTTTCAATGCAGTACCCCCTGCCGCCAGGAAACTTTCGACAACCGGGAAATCATCCGCCAGATGGTGGCAAGCCAGAAGGAGATGAAAATTCCTTCCTCCCTTCTCCCCGTCTGCCCCCGCTGCGGGAAGCCGCTCACCATGAACCTCCGCTCCGACGACAGCTTTGTGGAGGACGAGGGCTGGCACCAGGCGGCCGAGCGGTATGCCGCCTTTTTGCGGGCCAGAAGGGGGCAGCGCATCCTGTTTTGGGAGCTTGGCGTCGGGTACAACACCCCCGTCATCATCAAATATCCCTTCTGGCAGATGACCGCCCAGAATCCCCGGGCAATCTACTGCTGTGTCAACAACGGCGAGGCCCTCTGCCCCCAGGAGATCCGCCGCCGGGCCATCTGCCTTAGCGGCGACATCAACCATGTCCTCGGACAGCTCCAGGAACCGCTTCGCCCATCCGGCGCCTCGACCCCCGCTTAGGAAGCGTCCCCCTCCCCCTTCCCTGGGAGGGCCGTCCTCGACCAATGGCCCCCATGCCGGACGGCATGGGGGCCATTGGGTCAGGGTTCTCCGCCGGAGTCCCGCTTTTTCAGAAGCAGCACCGTCAGCAGGGCGAACAGGCAGGTATACCCCACACTGGACAACAAGAGCACCGCCACATTCAGCTCCATGGTGGGATCGTTGGCCCGCATCCCCAGGCTCAGGAGGGAGTAGGGAAACCACAGCCCCAGGCCCTGGGCGGTCACCATGAGGCCAGCAATTCCCCCCACCAGGGCGATGGCCACCGGGATGGCGAAGGACGGAAGCAGCAGGCTGAGAAAGAGCTGCACGGCACAAACCGCCATCCCCCCCAGCCCGCCACAGAGAAGCCACTCTGCCAGCTGGGGCGGCACCGGGGCATCGATCCCCGCCGCCGCCCCTCCCGCCAGAAAGAGCAGCCCGGTAACCAGCTGGGCGAGGAAGGACATCCCCACCGCGGGGAGCAGCTTGGACAGATAGACAGCCCAATGGGACACCGGCGCCGCAAGAAGGCTGTTAAAGTTGTGCTGGGCGTATTCCAGCCGCCACTGCCAGGCACAAAAGACCGCCAGCAGGGCCGGCAGAAAAAAGTAGGAGGCAAACAGGGTGTGCTGGGTCCACAGGCTGTACCACTGCTGCTGCAAAACCTCCAGATTGGCCAGATAGTTGGCGGTTCCCAGCACCGCCGGAAAGAGCGGCAGAATAACCACGGCCAGCCAGACCGGCGCCCGGCGGTACTTGATCCGTTCTGCCCGCAATACGCGAAGGATCATCGGCTCATTCCTCCTTTCGGGCAAAGAGCCCGTATCCGATCACGCCAAAGGCCACCCACCACATCACCAGCAGCAAGACATCCAGAGGCTCCGGCGTCCTCCAGGAGAAGGTGGTGATCCGGGTGGCCTCCTCCCAGTGCATCTGCACCAGCAGCAGGAGGCCGTAATACCCCCAGGGGAAACAACGCTGGATCCCCACGGGGAAGAGCAGGGACAGCAGCCCCAAAAAGCTGCCGCACAGCCCGACCACCAGCGCCACCGCCTGGTTGGCAAA
>CAJFKV010000082.1 GCA_904387055.1 Candidatus Heteroruminococcus faecigallinarum
ACGATGAAAGGCCGCCCCATGGGGCGGCCTTTCATCGTTCTTTGTGGAGGATCTCCCGGCGGACAAAGGCGAAGGCGGCGTCCTCGCCCTCGTCCTTCAGCACGGTGAGCATGGCCTCCAACCCGGCCCGGGTGTCCGGGTGGAGGATGCAGTGATCCCGGGCGTGCATGTAATAGTCGTACGGGTCCCGGTCCCGGTAAGCGGCGCCCCGGTAGATCTTGCTGGCCGCCACCCGGTCGCAGAACATCTCGGCCAGATAGCGGGCGGGCATCTTCATGCCGCAGATCCGGTGGTCCCCGGTGGGGCTGTAATCGATCCAGTATTCCAGATGGTGCTTGTTTCGGCCCTTGTGGTGGAGCCAGGCGGCACTGTATCCTTTCTCCAGCCGCTCCACCTCGTTGGGACTCCGGTTCCCCTGGTAATAGCGGGCGCCGGTCCAGAATTCCACCGGGGAATACTTGGACAGGTCGTGGGTCAGCCCCTGCCAGTAAAGCCCGACCCGAAAGCAGTGCTTCAGCACTAGCCATTTGTGGCGGGTGATGGTGCGAAAATGGGCAAAGGGTCTCATGAAGGGGATTCCTCCCCGCCTTCCAGGCGCCGGGCCGTTTCAAACAGCCGGAGAATGAGGGGAGGATAGGTGACGGCAAACACGCCGGCCGCCAGGGCCGCCGCCAGTTTTTTGGCGCGGGTGGGGGCCAGGGCCAGCCCCCACAGCAGCCCTGCGGACAACAGGCAGAGCTTGAGGAGGGAGACGGTGCGCCAGTCCCACTCCCGCAGATAGGCGTTTGCCAGGGCAATCAGCCGTTTCACAAAGGGCCACTTCCTTTCCGGTGGTTATCGGGCCAGCGCTTCTTCCAGGTCCTGGAGGAAGGCGTCCACATCCTCCTCCCGGGTGGCCCAGCTGGTGCAGAGGCGGACCGCCGTCCGCTCCCCGTCCACCGCCTCCCAGAAGGACCAGGAGTACCGGTCCTTCAGAGCGTCCAGCACCCGGTTGGGCAGGATGGGGAACTGCTGGTTGGTGGGGCTGTCGATGAAGAAGGAGACCCCCAGGGCGGTCAGCCGCTCCCGGAGATGGAGCGCCAGGCGGTTGGCGTGGCGGGCCAGCTCCCAGTATAGATCATCCTCAAAGAGCACCTCAAACTGGATGCCCAGCAGCCGGCCCTTGGCCAGCATGGCCCCCTTCTGCTTCATCAGATAGCGGAAGTCCTCCTGGAGGGCGGGATGGGTGAGCACCACCGCCTCGCCGAAGAGGGCCCCCTGCTTGGTGCCGCCGATGTAGAACGCGTCGCACAGCCGCCCCAGGTCGGGTAGGGTCAGGTCGCAGGCGGGGGCGGTGAGGCCGTACCCCAGCCGGGCCCCGTCCAGGAAGAGATAGAGCTTCTTTTCCCGGCAGAGGGCGGAGATGGCCTCCAGCTCGGACAGGGAATAGAGGGTGCCCACCTCGGTGGGGCAGGAGAGGTAGACCATCTTGGGCTGGGTGATGTGTTCCCAGGAGGGGTCCCGGTAATGGCTTTCCACCGCCTCCCGGATATCCTGGGCGGTAATCTTTCCGTCGCGGGTGGGGAGGGTGACCACCTTGTGGCCGCAGGCCTCGATGGCGCCGGTTTCGTGGACGTTGATGTGGGCGGTCTGGGCCGCCAATACACACTGGTGGGGACGCAGGGCGGCGGCGATGACAGTCAGGTTGGTCTGGGTGCCGCCCACCAGGAAATGGACCTGGACGCCGGGGGCCTTCACCTGGTCCAGGATCCGCCGGGCGGCTTCCTGGCAGTGGGCGTCCTCCCCATAACCGGGGGACTGCTCCAGATTGGTGGCGGCCAGCCGCTCCAGAATCTGGGGGGCGGCACCTTCGCCGTAGTCGGAATTAAAACGAATCATTGGAAAATCCCGTTCCTTTCTATCGTGAGTAGGCATGGAACCGTTGCCGGATGCTTTCCTTTGATTATACAGCGGAAGCCGCCCCGGTGCAACCGGCGGGACCGGCGATTTTGCCCCTTCCGCGGGGGAGCGATCCCGGCAAAGTCCCCCTTGCACCGGGACCGGGGGAGAATTATAATAAAAACGGAACACTGTAAAAAACGTGTAAAGACCCGCAATACGGTTTTTTCAAAAAAAGCTGCTGCTGGATGCAATAAAATCCCTTGCTCCAGCATTACACAATTGACAGGAGCGAATTGCTATGCTGACGCTGATCGCGACAATGGCGGCTCAGGCCGGCGCCTCCCTGGATCCGGAGGAGCTGGAAGGGCTGCTGGCCGGCCTGGCTGCCGGGAACCGGGATTCTCTGGCGGCCCTTTACCACCGCACCCGGGCGGCGGTATACGGGCTGGCGCTGTCCTACCTGAAGAACGGTCATGATGCCGAGGACGTTACCCAGGATACCTTTGTCCGTGCCTGGGACAAGGCGGAGCAATACCGCCCACAGGGGAAGCCCCTCGGCTGGCTGCTGGCCATCGCCCGGAACCTGGCGCTCATGAAGCTGCGGGACCGGGGAAAGAGCCAGGACCTTCCGGAGGACCAGTGGGAGAATCTGGCCATTGAGAACCCCATGGTCACCCTGGAGGACCGGCAGCTGCTGACCGCCGCCATGGCGGTACTGACCGATCAGGAACGGCAGGTTGTCATCCTTCACGCTGTCACCGGCCTTCGGCACAAGGAGATAGCAGCCCTGCTGGAGATTCCTCTGGCAACGGCCCTGTCCAAGTACCATCGCGCATTAAAGAAACTGAAATCCGCCATGAAAGGAGAGGTGGCCCAATGACCGATCATGAACTGGAAGCAAGGCTGAGCCAAGCGGTTCGCCATGCGGCTCCCAACGATCTGGACGGGATCCTCTCCCGCTGCAAGGATCGGAAAGGAAATGTGATACCCATGACAGAGACTACCGTCAAAAAGAACCGGAAGGTTCTTCCCTGGTTGGCGGCTGCCGCCTGCCTGTTGCTCGCCATCGGTTTTGGCTTTCAATATCAGCAGATGAACGCTGTTGCTTCGGTTGTTTCCCTGGATGTCAACCCCAGCGTGGTGCTGTCGGTAAACAACAAGGAGAAGGTGCTGGAGGCCCGCGCCGCCAACCTGGATGCCGAAGAGATCCTGGAGGGCATGGACCTGAAGGGCACCGACCTGAACGTGGCCATCAACGCCATTGTGGGCTCCCTCCTCAAGCACGGCTATGTGGATGAACTGGCAAACTCGATCCTCATCACCGTGGAGGACGACGACGCCGCCCGGGGCAACGCCCTCCAGGCGGCCCTCACCACCGAGGTGAACGACATCCTCACCTCCGCCTCGGTGCACGCGGCAATCCTCTCCCAGACGGTGGGGACCGACGACGCCGCCCTCCAGGAGAAGGCGGACCAGTACGGCATTACCCTGGGCAAGGCCACCTTGATCCAGTCGATGGTGGACCAGAACAGCCAGCTGACCTTTGAGGAGCTGGCCCCCCTGTCGGTCAACGAGCTGAACCTGCTGGCCTCCAACCCGAAGAACGAGCCTACGGCCGTCACCTCCACCGGCGCGGCCAGCGACGAGGCATACATCGGGGTAGAAGGAGCCAAGGAGGCCGCCTTCGCCCACGCGGGGCTCTCCGCTTCGGAGGTGTCCATGGGCGAGGTGGATTTCGACTACGAGGACGGCCGGATGGTCTACGAGCTGGAGTTCTATGCCGGAGGCCGGGAATATGAGTACGACGTGGATGCCTCCACCGGCGCCATTGTGAAGAGCAGCTATGAGGGCGGGCGGGCGCCTTCCCAGGCCCCGTCCGGCCAGGGAAGCAGCGCTGCCGGGTCTGGCAGCAGCGACTCCTCCGGGTCTTCCGGCAGCGCCGGCCAGGACAGCGGTTCTGCCGCCGCCACCGTCCCTTCCGCGGCCGGGGACATCGGCGCCGACGCCGCCCGCAGTGCCGCCTACCAGCACGCGGGGGTAACTGCCTCCCAGGTAAACGATGTGGTGGTGGAGCGGGATTACGACGACGGCCGCCTGGAATATTCGGTGGAATTCTGGGCAGGAACAGTAGAGTACGATTATGAGATCGACGGGTCCACCGGCGCGGTTCTCAAGAGCCAGCGGGAAACCCACGCCTCCGCCGCCACCGATACCATCGGGACTGCCCAGGCCCAGTCTATCGCTCTGGATGCGGCCGGCCTCACCGCCTCCGATGTATGGGAGCTGGAGGTGAGCCCCGAGCTGGATGAGCGTACCCCCCACTATGAGGTCAGCTTCAAGAGCGGCGGCATGGAGTATGAATACAAGATTGATGCCGCCACCGGCCAGATCCTCTCGTCGGAGCGGGATCGGGATTGATGGAAAACCCTGTTCGAACGACAGTCCCCCAACGGGGGATGCCCATAAACTTGATAAAAAAAGGAGAGTATTTTGTGATGATGAAGCATCTTTTGGTATGGACCGCTGTTGCCCTGATGACCCTGTCGATGACCGCCTGCGGCACCGGGACCTCGTCCTCTGCCGCCGGCTCCAGCGGGAGCGCCTCCCCGGCGGCCTCCTCCTCCCAGGCGCCTTCCTCGTCCTCCGCGTCTGCCGGGACGGCCGGGACAATTGCCCGGGAGGACGCCCTGGCCGCCGCGCTGACCGCTGCCGGCCTGACCGAGGAGGATCTGATCGGCTGGGAGGCCCGGGAGGACCGGGACGACGGCCTCGTCTACTATGAGGTGGACCTGTACACCTCCACGGCCGACTATGAATTTGAGGTGGGGACCGACGGCGCCATCCTCAGCCAGGAGCAGAAGAGCTACGACATGAGCTGGACCACCCCCGAGGGAGCCGCCGTTACCAAGGAAGCCGCCATGGCGTCCGCCCTGGAGCGGGTGAGCGGCGCGACCGAGAGCAACCTGCGGATGTGGGTAGAGCGGGACGACGGGTTCCAGTGCTATGAAGGGGAGATCATCTACAACGGGACAAAGGCGGAGTTTTCCATCGACCTGCAGACTGGCGAGTTCCTGGAGTGGAGTGAAAAGGCGCTGACCGCCGGGAGCTCCGCATCCGGGGACACCGGCGCCGCGGCCTCCAGCCAGGCGGTCCAGGCCAGCGCTCCCGCGGCTGCTTCTTCCTCCTCGGCCGCTGCGTCCTCTTCGTCTGCTGCCGCCGGCGGCACGGTGACCGAGGATCAGGCCAAGGCGGCTGCCCTCTCGGCGGCGGGAATCCAGGAGAGCGATCTGATCGGCTTCACCGTCCGTCCCGAGCGGGACGACGGCCGCCAGACCTACCAGGTGGACCTGTACACCGCTTCGGCCGATTATGAGATCGACGTGGACATGACCACGGGGCAGGTCCTGGGGCAGGAGCAGGAGCGGTACGACATGAGCTGGACCACCCCCGACGGGGCGTCGGTCACCAAGGAAGCGGCGATCCAGTCGGTGCTGGAGCGGGTTTCCGGCGCCACCGAGGCCAACCTGCGGATGCAGGTGGAGCGGGACGACGGCCGCACCCTGTACGAGGGATCGGTGATCTACAACGGCAAGGACTACGATTTTGAGATCGATGTGCAGACCGGCGAGTTTATCAGCTGGAGTGAAGAAGCGCTGTAACCGATTTTGCGCCTGTGGCAGTCCCCCGGCCTCCGGACAGGAGGGCCGGGGGACTCTTTTGGGGGCGCTGCCCCCAGTTTCCCCGAGGCTGCCGCGGGCGGGTGGGAATTGGTAGTCTCTGCGAGACGAGTGTGTGGGCGGCTTCGCCGCCCTTCTGCCGTGCGGGCCTGCGGCCCGCCTGCCGATTTATGTGGAGGCGCTCCGCCCTCCACACCTCCCGGGGTTACGGCGGGGCCGCTGCCCCAGTTTCCCCGAGGCTACCGCGGGCGGGTGGGAACCGATAGTTTTCCGAAAAGACACTTTTGGGCCGCCTTCGGCGGCCCCTGCCGTATGCGGGGCCGCTCCGCGCCCCGCACCCCCAGGGTGACTCTTTCTATGGAGAAAGAGTCACCAGAAAGCCAGGCGGGGGAAAGTCCCCCGCCACCCCCTTACGTTTCCCTACTCCTCCTAGGGAAAAGGTCTCGCTCCGCTCGCCCCTGTCCGACGGGGGCAAAACCTCATCAGGCACGGGAATGCCTATCCAGGAGGCAACCACCGAAAAGTGTTACCTGTCGTGGGTCTTTACTGACGACCCACAAAACAAGCCGGGGAATCCCCGGCTTTTCCATTCCCTCGGCCGGCAGTCTAGCCTCTAGGTATCATCAATATTCTTCTGAGTACAGTGCAGGCACATGTCCCGTTTGGGTCGGGGACGTGGCTTTTTTGTTTTTCCAATTTCACCCTGCTAACAAGTTCCCGACTCGATGGGCGTGGCTCGGTGGCCGTCTTGGTGTGTGGATGAAGTTTCATGTCAGAAGCATATTGGCGCCGGGTACTGCGCCAGGACGAATGGCGTGCAGGTTCTTTAGGGAGCACGGGAAAAACCGATCCTTGCCCGCTGAAAAGGAACGCCTCCGGAAATTGGGGGTCCAGGGGCACTCCCCTGGCGGGGTCCCGGGGCTGGCCCCGGGTGGAGGGATTGGGAAGGGAGGCTAGCCTCCCTTCCCTGGCTTTCTGGGAACTCTTTCTCCACAGAAAG
>CAJFKV010000083.1 GCA_904387055.1 Candidatus Heteroruminococcus faecigallinarum
AGGAAGGACACCTGCCGCAGTGCGGCGGGTGTCCTGGGGGTCTTAGGGGGCACCCCTTGGCAATCCCCCTGGGGTACCCCCCTCCTCCTAGGGAAAAGGTCTCGCTCCGCTCGCCCCTGTCCGACGGGGGCAAGGCCTCATCAGGCACGAGAGTGCCTATCCAGGAGGCAACCACCGAAAAACGCTCCTTGTCGTGGGTTTTGATTGACAAGTTACCAGGCTGTCAGCAGAGTTTTTGCCCCGGGGTGTCATCACCGGCAGTCTAGTCTCTAGGTATCATCAATATTCTTCTAAGTACAGTGCAGGCACATGTCCCGTTTAGGTCGGGGCATGGCTTTTTCATTTTTCCCGTTTCACTTTATTAGTAAGTTCCCACCTCGATGGGCGTGGCTCGGTGGCTATCCTGGTGTGTGGATGCAGTCCCATGTCAGAAGCATATTGGCGCCGGGTACTGCGCCAGGACGAATGGCGTGCAGGTTCCCTAGAGAGCATGGGAAAAACCGATTCTTGCCCGCTGAAAAGGAACGCCCCCGGAAATTGGGGGTCCAGGGGGGGTATCCCCCCTGGCGGGGTCCCGGGGCAGGCCCCGGGTGGAGGGTTTGGGAAGGGAGGCTAGCCTCCCTTCCCTGGCTTTCTGGGAACTCTTTCTCCACAGAAAGAGTTCCCCTAGGGGTGTGGGGAACGGAGTGTCCCCACATCACGGGAGGGCCGGGCGCAGCCCGGCCACGGGAGAGGCGGCGAAGCCGCCTACCTCCGTCCTTGGCAGAGGACTACCGGTTCCCACCCGCCCGCGTCAGCGGGCAAAAGCGGCAGGCGGCCCGCAAGGCCGCACGGGAGTGGTGGCGAAGCCGCCCACCCCCGCCCTCGGCAGAGGGCTACCGGTTCTCACCCGCCCGCGCGAGCCTCTGCAAAGAGGCCAGAAGACCCCCACGGAAGAAGGGCGGCCGGCGGGCCGCCCTTGGTTCCCTTGGATGAAAGCCGGGCCTAGCGCAGGCCCCAGATGTTGCGGGCGTATTCTTCCACCGCCCGGTCGGCACAGAAGATGCCGGAGGTGGCGATGTTCCGCAGGGACATGGCCTGCCACACCTGCTGATCCCGGTACAGCTCCTGGGAACGGCGGCGGGCGGCTCGGTAGGCGTCAAAATCGGCCAGGGTCATGTAGGGGTCGGAATTGCGCAGGGAGTTGCACAGCTCCGGGAAGGGCCCAAAGCCGGGCTCGTGGAGCAGGAAATCCAGGCAGCGGCGGATAGTGGGGTTGTTTTCGTAGTAGGCGTGGGGGTTGTAGCTCTTCTTCCGCTCCTCCACCTGGGGGGTGGTCATGCCGAAGATCAGCTCGTTTTCCTCCCCGGCGGCCTTGCAGATCTCCACATTGGCCCCGTCCATGGTGCCCAGCGTCACCGCGCCGGAGAGCATCAGCTTCATGTTGCCGGTGCCGGAAGCCTCGGTTCCCGCCAGGGAAATCTGCTCCGAAATATCGGCGGCGGGCATCAGCAGCTCGGACATGGAGACGTTGTACTCCTCCACATAGACCACCTTCATCCGGCCGGCCACCAGGGGATCGTTGTTGATCCGGTCGCCCAGGGAGCAGAGGAACTTGATGATCTGCTTGGCGAGGAAGTAGCCGGGAGCCGCCTTGGCGCCGAAGATATAGGTGCGGGGAACCAGGTCCAGGTTGGGATTGTCCCGCAGCTCCAGGTAGGTAGCCAGGATGTCCAGCCCGTTGAGCTGCTGGCGCTTGTACTCGTGGAGGCGCTTGACCTGCACGTCAAAGATGGAATCCGGGTCGATCTCGATCCCCCGCTCCTTCTTCATAAAGGCGGCAAACCGTTCTTTGTTCTGCCGCTTTACCTCCGCCAGCTCCCGGAGGGAATCCGGGTCGTCGGCATAGGGGAGGAGCTTTTTCAGCTGGGAGAGATCCTTTTTGAAGCCGGGGCCGATGCGGCTCTCGATGAACTTGGTGAGGGCCGGGTTGGCCTGGCAGAGCCACCGGCGGGAGGCGATGCCGTTGGTCACGTTGCGGAACTTGTAGGGGGTAATCCGGTAAAAATCCCGGAACAGGGTGTTCTTGATGATCTCCGAATGGAGGGCCGATACCCCGTTGATGCTGTGGGAGGCGCAGACCGCCAGCTTGGCCATGTGGACGGAATGGTTCTGGACGATGGACATGCGGGAGATGGTGTTCTGATCCAGGTGGTACCGGTCCTGCAGCTCCAGGCAGAAGCGCCGGTTGATCTCGCAGATAATCTGATAGATGCGGGGGAGCAGGCCCTTGAGCAGCTCCTCGTTCCACACCTCCAGCGCCTCGGACATGACGGTGTGGTTGGTGTAGGCAAAGGTACGGGTTACAATGCCCCAGGCGTCGTCCCAGCCGTAGCCGCAGTCGTCCAGCAGCAGGCGCATCAGCTCGGGGATCGCCAGGGTGGGATGGGTGTCGTTGATGTGGATGGCGTTTTTCTCGGCAAAGTTGTCCAGGGAATCGTAGAGAACCATGTGCCGGCGGACAATGTCCCCCACCGAGGCCGCCACCAGGAAATACTGCTGGCGCAGGCGCAGGCTCTTGCCCTCCAGGTGGTTGTCGTTGGGATACAGCACCTTGCTGATGGCCTCCCCCATGGAGCTCTGGCCCACGGCCCCCATGTAGTCCCCCTTGTTGAACCGCTCCATGTCAAAACCGGGGCTCTTGGCCCGCCACAGGCGGAGCACATTGACCCCGTCGCTGCCGTAACCGGCAACGTACATGTTGTGGGGAACCGCCAGCACCGTGGTGTAGCCGGTGTGCTCCACCAGGTGGATGCCGCCGTCCCACCGCTCCTGGATCTGCCCGCCAAAGCGGACCTCCACCGTGTGTTCCGGCACCGCCTCCAGCCAGACCTCCCCGCCGGGGAGCCAGTAGTCGGGGCATTCGGTCTGCCAGCCGTCGATGATCTTCTGCCGGAAGATGCCGTACTCGTATAGGATGGAATATCCCATGGCCGCGTAGCCCCTGGTGGACAGGCCGTCCAGATAACAGGCCGCCAGCCGCCCCAGGCCGCCGTTGCCCAGGCCGGGGTCCGGCTCGTAGTTGTACAGGTTCTCCAGCTTGACCCCCAGGGCCTCCACGGCTTCCGCCATGGGTTCCACCAGGCCCAGGTTGAAGAGAGAATTGCGCAGGGAACGGCCCATGAGGAATTCCATGCTCAGGTAGTAGACCTGTTTCTGCCCAGCGGCGTTTATCCGTGCCAGAAAATGCTTCCGCTTGTCGGCCATAATTTCCCGCACCACCTCGGCGGCGGCCAGGTAGATTTCCCCTTCGGTTGCGCTGTTGGCGCTGGTGTTGGGCTCGATGGCCAGCTTCTGGTAGATACGAGAAAGGAAATAGTTCTTGTCGTATACCACGCTCACACAATGACCTCCTTATTCTGCGCCTTTTGGCGCCCCCCAAATTTCCCGTGAAAAAAGCCTCTGCACCGCTGCCGCCCAGCAGCCGGCCAGAGCAGATTTGCATACTATACCATCATACTCATTATACAGGAGGCCGGTTCGTCTTGCAACGCTTTCCTGCCAGAATCCGACAGATAGAGGGAAACCGTCCAATAACTACCCCGTCTTTTTTCTCGAAAAGGAGCCGCCCCCCTTGGAAAGAAGGCCGCTTGTGTATTATAATGGGAAAGAAGATGGGGGCTTATGCCCCTGTAGCGGCCGGGGCGGCCGGCCGCGGCAACAATCATCTGGAGGTGCAATTGATGGCCAATACCAATCGGGTGAAGGTGGACATCCTGGGGTCCAGCTATTTCATCACCACCACCGAGTCGGAGGAGTATATCCACGGGCTGGAGGATAGTCTAAACGAGATGCTGGGCCAGCTGCTGGAGCGGCACACCTCGGTGTCCATCAACAACGCGTTGATCATTACCTGTCTCAATCTGCTGGACAGCTGCCGCAAAAGTGAGGAGACCGCCGACCATCTGCGGGGACAGCTGACCGATTATCTGGAGGATGCCGCCCGGGCCCGCATCGAGCTGGACGAGGTGAAGCGGGAGCTGGACAAGGCCAACCGGGAGCTGGCCCTCCTTCGGAAGGAATCCACCGGGCGATGACCGGGCGGAAGATGGAAATCCTGGCGCCCGCCGGCACCATGGAGGCCCTGCAGGCGGCGGTCCGCTGCGGCGCCGACGCGGTCTATCTGGGCGGCAAGGAGCTGAACGCCCGCCGCTCCGCCCAGAACTTTGACGGGGAGGAGCTGGCCCGGGCGGTGGATTACTGCCATGTGCGGGGGGCCAAGGTGATGCTGACCCTCAACACCGTCATGACCGACGACGAGCTGCCCGCCCTTCTCCGCCAGGGGGAGGAGGCGGCCCGGGCAGGGGTGGACTGGATCATTGTGCAGGACCTGGGGATTGCCGCCCTGCTGCGGCAGGTCTGCCCGGGGGTGCGCCTGTGCGCCTCCACCCAGATGGCCATCCATACCCTGGACGGGGCCCGGATGGCCCGGGAGCTGGGGATGGAACGGGTGGTGCTGGCCCGGGAGCTTTCCCGGGAGGAGATCGGCTCCATTGCCGCCCACGCCGGCATCGAGACCGAGGTGTTTGTCCACGGGGCCCTGTGCATGTGCCTTTCCGGCCAGTGCTACCTCAGCGCCATGATCGGCGGGCGCAGCGGCAACCGGGGGATGTGCGCCCAGCCCTGCCGGCTGCCCTTTGCCAGCCGGGAGCGGGAGTACGGCCTGTCCCTCAAGGACATGAGCCTGATCGAGAAGATTGACCAGCTGCAGGAGCTGGGGGTAACCTCCCTGAAGATCGAGGGCCGGATGAAGCGGCCCGAGTATGTGGCGGCGGCGGTGACCGCCTGCGTGGCGGCCCGGGAGGGCCGGGAGGTGGACTACGGCCAGCTGCGGTCGGTCTTCTCCCGCAGCGGATTCACCAGCGGGTATTTTGACGGGAAGATCGGGCCGGAGCTGTTCGGCACCCGGCAGAAGGAGGACGTGACGGCGGCAGCGGGGGTGCTGGACCAGCTGGCCGCCCTCTGCCGCCACGAGACCCCCCTGGTGCCGGTGGAGATGGACTTTGCCATGGAGCCCGGCCGGCCGGTGGAGCTGTGCTGCCGGGACCGGGACGGGCACGAGGTCCGGGTGGAAGGCCCCCTGCCCCAGGAGGCCCGCACCCGGCCCACCGACGAGGGACTGGTCCGCCGGGGGCTGGAGAAGACCGGCGGCACCCCCTACTATCTGGACAAGCTGACCTGCCGCCTGGGGGAGGGGCTGATGGTGCCGGTATCGGTGCTGAACAGCCTGCGGAAGGAGGCCCTGGAGGAGCTGACCTGCCAGCGGGCGGGGGAGACGGCGCCCCATCCCTTCGACCCCTCGGGGATCCGGACGGCGGTTCCCGCCCCTCCCAGCACTGCCCCGGCCCCGTGGCGGGTCCGGCTGGCGTCGCTGGAACAGATGACCCCCCGGGTGGAACGGGAGGCGGCGGCGGTGATCCTCCCCCTCTCCCAGCTGGCCCGGGATGACCGGTGGCGGGAGTGGAAGGTTCCGGTGTGGGGAGAGCTGCCCCAGGCCGCCTTTACGGCCGGGGAAAAGCGGATGAAGGAGCGACTGGCTTGCCTGAAGGAAAAGGGACTGACCCAGGTGACCGCCGGGAATCTGGGGATGGTCCGCCTGGCCCGGGAGATGGGCTTTGTCCCCCACGGGGATTTTTCCCTCAACCTGCTCAATTCCTACGCCCTGCGGGAGGGGGCGGCCCTGGGTCTTGCCGACGCCACCCTCTCCTTTGAGCTGAATCTGCAGAAGGCAGCCCGGCTGGAACGGCCCCTGCCCATTGGCATTCTGGCCTATGGGTACCTGCCCCTGATGACGGTGCGGGCCTGCCCCATCCGAAGCCGGTCCGGCTGCGGGGACTGCCCGGGCCGGGGCTTCCTGACCGACCGGCTGGGCAACCGGCTGCCGGTGGACTGCCTGGAGCGGGAGGTATCCCATCTGTACAACGACCGGCCCCTGTGGCTGGCCGACCGGCCCCGCAGCCTGGAGGGGTGGGACTTCCTCACCCTTTTCTTTACCCAGGAAAGCCCGGACCAGGTGGACCAGGTTCTTCGCCTTTACCGGGAAGGCCGGCCCCTGGAAGGCCGCAAGACCGGCGGCCTCTACTTCCGGGAGCTTCTCTAAGTGTTGCGGGGCACTGCCCCCAGTTTCCCCGGGGCTCACGCGGGCGGGAACCGGCAGTCTCTGCGAGACGGGGCTATGGGCGGCTTCGCCGCCCTTCTGCCGTGCGGCCCTGCGGGCCGCCTGCCGTTTGATGTGGGGGATTCCCCCACACCCCCTTTTACGGGGGCGCTCCGTCCCTTCTCACCTCTTTGCAGAGGTTCACGCGGGCGGGTGGGAATCGGCAGTTTTCCGGGGAAGCACCTTTGGGCCGCCTGCGGCGGCCCCACTGCCGTGCGGCCCTGCGGGCCGCCTCCCGTAAACGGGGGCGCTCCGCCCCCCGGA
>CAJFKV010000084.1 GCA_904387055.1 Candidatus Heteroruminococcus faecigallinarum
GCCTCATAGCGCCCCGGGGCCGATGGGTCAGATTTCGTACCTATCGATAGGCACCCTGTGGGGCCGGCGTTTTTTATGGCAGGGAAGAGACCGGGTCACTGTTCCAGGCCGATGGCCTCCTCCACCGGCAGGGAGAGCACCACCCCGTGGGCAGGGGTTTTCAGCCCGCAGGAGGTGCAGATGGCCGACATGATCTGGGTTTTCTGTTCCCGGGGAACCACGATGACAACAAAATCCTGTTCCTCCTGCATGGAGATGCCCAGATGCTGGGAAACCCGTTCCGAGTTGCGGCGGCGGCCTTTCAGGATGGTGCCGCCCTTGGCACCGGCCTCCCGGGCAGCATCGATTACGTCGTCGCTGTATCCGTTGGCCACGGCGACCCAAATCACCGAATATTCCGATTTCTTCTGCATTTCCGCCATGTCTCTCTCGGTCCTTTCTTTGATCCATTTCTCCACGGCATCCCGCGTTTCATCGTTCAACATCCGGATAACCGGGTTCTGCAGCCCCGTCAGGGGGACGGTGATGGCGATGCCGCCGCCTCTCTGGTGGAAGGACAGCTCCCGGTCGGTGAGCTGGAACAGCTCCTTGGTCATGCATTTGGGCAGAACGCCCAGGGTGATCAGCCGGACGGTGCCGCTCAGGCCGAAGATGTCCAGCATCTCCGAGGGAGCGGTCCCCTTGCCCCGGCACTGATAGAAAATGGGAATGTGCAGCGCGTCGAATACCTCTTCCAGCTTCTTTTCATCCTCCATCCGGGTGATAAACACAACCAGGCGGGGAAACAGCTCTCTATCTTCCGGAAAAGCATCCATTACGATTCCTCCTCCAAGTCAACTACCGTATCGTCCAGATCCAGAACCGCATCCTCCACAGCCGGTTCGTGGGAAGGATGAGGATGAACCTTGGATTTGTAGGCAAAGATCAGCCCCATGATCTGAATGGCGATCAGCGGGGCGAGGGCCACCAGGGCCACAATGCCGAAGGCATCGGTCACCACGTTGCCCCCCACGGCGGTGCAGGCGCCCATGGCCAGGGGGAGCAGAAAGGTGGAGGTCATGGGGCCGCTGGCCACGCCGCCCGAGTCAAAGGCGATACCCACAAATACCTGGGGCACCAGCCGGCTGAGGACGAGGGCCAGCATATATCCGGGAATGAGGATCCAGTAGATGTTGAGACCGGTCAATACCCGGACCATGGCCAGGGCGACGGCACAGGCGACCCCCACCGAGAGGGACAGGTTCATCATCTGGCGGGAGATGGTGCCGCCGGTGAGATCCTCCACCTGCTCGTTGAGGACCTGGACCGCCGGCTCCGCCTTGACGATGTAGTAGCCGATGGCGATGCCGATGGGGATCAGCAGCCATTTCATCCAGCCGTCCCCCGCCAGGCCGCTCCCCAGCAGGTTGCCCACCGGGGCAAAGCCGATGTTCACGCCGGTGAGAAAGAGAATCAGGCCGATGAGGGTATAGAGAAGGCCCACCGAGATCCGCAGCACCTGGCGGCGTCGATAGTGGCGGGTCATCAGCTGGAAGAGGACGAACACCCCGACCACCGGCAGCATGCTGATGAGGACCTCCTCCCCATACTGGGGAAGGGCCAGCACAAACTGCTGGATCACATCCCGGGTGGTGAGGACGGTGGGAACCTGAACGGCGGTGTACACCGCCTCGGTGGGGTGGTAGAAGATCCCCAGCAGCAGCACCATCATAATGGGCCCGATGCTGCACAGGGCGATGAGGCCGAAGCTGTCGTTGGTGCCGTCCGGGTCGCTGCGGGCGGCGGAAAGCCCCACGCCCACCGCCATAATGAAGGGGACGGTCATGGGACCGGTGGTGACGCCGCCGGAGTCGAAGGCCACGGCTGTAAACTCCGACGGGGTAAAGAAGGACAGCAGGAAGAGCAGGACGTAAAAGACCAGCAGCATTTGGGAAAGGCCGATGTGGAACAGGATCCGCAGGATGGCGATGACCAAAAAGATCCCCACCCCGACCGCCACCGTCCAGATCAGCACCTGGTTGGGAATGGAGGCCACCTGATTGGCAAGAACCTGCAGGTCCGGTTCCGAGATGGTGATGACGACCCCCATCAGGAAGCCGACGGCCACAATCAGCAGCAGATGCCGACTCTTGACCAGCCGCCCGCCGATCCCCTGCCCCAGGGGGGTCATGGCCATCTCCGCCCCCAGCTGAAAAAAACCCATCCCGATAATCAGCAGGACGGCCCCGGTGAGGAAGAGGGCCAGGGTTCCAATCTCCATGGGCGCAAGAGTGACGCTCAGCACCAGCACAATGGCGGTGATGGGCAGCACGCTGGAGAGGGATTCGTGGATTTTTTCTTTTAGTTTCTCATTCATGGACGGTGGAAAAGCCTCCTTTTGGACATCCGGATTCCGGATGGTAGTTCGTCGGCCAATGAGGCGGCTGGCACAGGAGGCTTTGACTGCTAGGTCCTGCTTTGGAAATTTTGAAGGATCTTGGCAGTAATCCGCAGGTAGGCTTCGGCATCCTCGGGCCCCAGCTCCATCAAGGTTCTGGCCGCCGCTTCCACTGCTTCCGCCCGCTTTTGGTGGATCCGCTCCATCCCCTCCGGCGTGAGGGAGATCACCGTCTGCCGGTGGTCGTCCGGATCGGCGGTGCGGACGATCAGCCCCTGCTTTTCCATCTGGTTGAGCAGGGCGGCAATCCGCGCGGAGCTGACCGACATCCCCTTGCTCAGCTCCTTGGGGTGGGCGGTCATCTGATGGTTCATCAGGTACTGCAAGGCGAAGAAGGTGCCGCTGGACAGGATGGCCAGCTGCTGGCTGGCAGGAAGCTGGTGCAGGCCGGTTTGGAGATCAACCAACTGTTCGGCAAGCGAACGGCAATCCATAATGACAATCTGCCTCCAAATTGCTAACGTTATTAGTAATTGTACCGGAAGAATCCCTGAGAAATTTGAATAAATCATGTGCAAATTGTGAACTTTGCAAAAACAAGCGGGAACTGCGCCGAAGGGCACTTTGAGGGCCGGGGGAGGGGAGGACCCTTTTTGTGGTTCTAAGGCGCCCCCTTGTCCCATATCCTGTACCATGACGAAGGGAGGGATTCCTGGATGGAACAGGACGAGCGTTTGGACGAGGCGGCGGAGCTGCTGGAGGAGCGGGCAGCCCGGCTGCTCAAGGGGCTGCCCCCGGCGGTGAAGGGCCAGGTGCAGGAGATCCGCCTGCGGCTGGGACAGGCCCTGGCGGTTTACACCGGCAGGCGCCATCTGTTTTTGGGGGAGCGGGGCGCCTACTGCCAGCCCGGCTCCTCCTGCCTGACGGTGGACCGGCGGATGCTGGAGGAAAGTTACCGGCGGCTGTGCGGCTATTCGGTTCACAGCCACAGCGACCAGCTGGCCCAGGGATATGTGACCGCCCGGGGAGGGCACCGGGCGGGAATTGCCGCCACCGCCGTTACCGAAGGGGAACAGGTGGTGGCCCAGCGGGAGATTTCCTCCATCTGCCTGCGGGTTGCCCGGCAGTTTCCCGGGGCGGCCGACCCGCTGATGGGGGAGGTGTTTTCCAAGGGGCCGAGGGGGGTGCTGCTGGTGGGCCCGCCCTCCAGCGGCAAGACCACCCTGCTGCGGGATGTGGCCCGGCAGTTCTCCTGCCGGGGGATCAAGACCCTGGTGGTGGACGAGCGGGGGGAGCTGGCCGCCAGCTGGGAAGGGATTCCCCAGAACGATCTGGGCCCCTGCTGCGATGTCCTCACCGGCTGGCCCAAGGCCCAGGGGATGCTGGCCGGGATCCGGGCCCTCTCCCCCCAGGTGGTGATCTGTGACGAGATCGGCGGCGGGGAGGAGGCCCAGGCAGTCGCCCAGTGCCTGGGCTGCGGCGTACAGGTGGTGGCGGCCATCCACGGGGAAAGCCTGGAGGAGCTGTGGACCCGCCCCCAAAGCCGGCGTCTGCTGGCCACCGGGGCTTTTTCCAAAGGGGTGCTCCTGGCGGGAAAGGGGAGGCCGGGGGAGATTCTGACCATAAAGGATGTGACCAACGATGAAACTAGTGGGAATCGCCATGATCGTGGCCTGCACGGCGGGCCTTGGCCTGCTGCGGGCCTGCCGGATGTCCGCCCGTGTGGCTGAGCTGGAACGGTGCCTCTCCTTTCTGGACAGCCTGGAAGAGGAGCTGCGGTATACCAGGGCCCCCATCGGCAGGATTGCCGCTTCCCTGGCAGGGCGGGAGGAGTATGCCCGACTGCCCCTGGCCAGGGAATGGGCGCGGGGCTGCCAGGAGGGAAAGCCCAGCTGGGAGGCGTTCCAGCGGGCGGTGGAATCCCGGGACAGTTCCCTGGCGCCGGGGGACCGGCAGACGGTGGCCCCCCTGGCCCAGGTGTTGGGCTGCACCGACCTGGAGGGACAGCTGTCGGCCATCCGGCTGGTTTCCACGCTGCTGGGCCGCCGCCTGGAGGAGGCCACCCGCCAGAAGGACTCCCGGGCCCGGATGGACATTTCGCTGGGGGTGCTGGCGGGGGCGGCCGCGGCAGTGCTGCTGTGGTGACGGGGATTTTCAAAACGGCCCTGGCGGGCGGATGGGGGAAGAGACATGGATGTGGATTTGATCTTTCGGATTGCGGCCATCGGAATCATCGTCTCGGTGCTGTACCAGGTGCTGGTGCGGGCCGGGCGGGAGGAGCAGGCGATGCTCACCTCCCTGGCGGGGCTGATTGTGGTGCTCATGATGATTATCACCGAGGTGAACAATCTCTTCGAGACGGCAAAGTCGGTGTTTGGGCTGTGAGGCGGCGGGATGGAGATGACAAGGATTGTGGGCTTTGCCGTGGTGGCTGTTTCCCTGGTATTGATCCTGCGCCAGAGCCGGCCGGAGCTGGGACTGCTGGCGGCGCTGGGCAGCAGCCTGGTGATCCTGGCGGCGGCCCTGTGGGGAATGGAGCAGATCCTGTCGGCCGCCCAGGAGATGGCCCGGCGGGCGGGGGTGGCCGGGGACTATACCCAGGTGCTGTTTCGATCGCTGGGGCTGTGCGTCATCACCCAGCTGGCCTCGGACACCTGCCGGGATGCAGGGGAGAGCGCCATCGCCTCCCGGGTGGAGCTGGCGGGGCGGGTGGCGGTGCTTCTCTGCGGGCTTCCCCTGTTCCAGAAGCTCCTGGAGCTGGCGCTGGCGTTGGTCAGCCTTTGAGGCGGGCGCTCGTCCGCTTCTGCCTGGTCCTCTGCCTGCTGGCGGCGGTGTTCCCTCTGGGGGTATCGGCCCAGGAGGAGACGGGGACCGAGGGGATTGGACAGGAGCTGGACGCCATCGGTTTTGGAAAGCTGGGGGACTACCTGCCGGAGGAGACCAAGGAGGCCCTCCGGGAGGCCGGGCTGGGGGAGGCCCTGGAGGGGTCCATCTCCCTTACCCCGGACATGGTTCTGAGGGCGGTGGGCCAGGCCCTTCAGGACCAGATCCACGAGCCGCTGCAGGCCCTGGCAGGGGTGGGGGCCGTGGTGGTGCTGGCCGCGCTGCTGGACGGCCTGGGGTCGATGCCCTCTTCCCAGGGTATCCGGTCCATCTTTGGCGTCACCGCCTCCCTGGCGGTCTGCGGATCGATTGCCGCCCCGGTGATCGGCTGCATCACCGAGACCGCCCAGGCCATCCGCACCTGTGCCGATTTCCTGCTGGGGTTCATCCCGGTCTTTGCCGGGGTGCTGGTGGCGGGGGGACAAGCCGTGACCGCCACCACCTACCATCTCTTTCTCTTTTCCCTCTGCCAGGTGATCTCCCGGGTAAGCGCCACGGTGCTGGTGCCCCTGCTGGGGGTGTATCTGGCCTTCTGCCTGACGGCGGCGGCCGTGCCCCAGATGCGCCTGGCAACCCTGGCCTCCGCCATCAAGACCGCCGTGGGGTGGGCCCTGGGGCTGATGCTCACCATCTTTGTGGCCTTCCTGACGGTGCAGACGCTGGTCTCCAGCAGCGGGGACTCGGTCTCCTTGCGGACGGCAAAGTTCCTCATCGGCAGCTTTGTGCCGGTGGTGGGCAGCGCGTTGGCCGATGCGTTTATCGCCGCCCAGGGGTGCATCCGGCTGGTGCGCACCACGGTGGGCGCCTTTGGGGCGGTGGCGGTGATCTTTGTCTTCCTGCCGGTGCTGCTGAGGGCGCTGGCCTGGTTTTTGGCCGTTCAGCTGGCGGGGGCTCTGGCCCAGCTGTTCGGCCTGGAGGGGACGGCGGGGCTGCTCCGGTCGGTGGGGAGCGTGCTGGGGATCCTCATGGCCCTGATCCTCTCCTTCGGATTGCTGGTGATTATTTCCACCACCCTGGTCCTTCTCACCGGCCAGGGGGGCGCCTAGAGAGAAAGGGGGAGAATCTCCATGGAGGTGATCCGGCAGTGG
>CAJFKV010000085.1 GCA_904387055.1 Candidatus Heteroruminococcus faecigallinarum
CGTATACAGCAAGCGGCAATACTCCTATTTAGGAATACTGCCGTTTGCTGTATCATCTATAAGACATGTCACATCAAGGTTCTTTCAAAAATGGTGTAGCAGTGGTGTAGTAAGCGCCCTTCTGCTCCAAAGAACCACTGATTTTACAGGCTTTTTCAGGACTTTTCGAGATATTGCCGTGGCAGACAAATACAATCTTGTGCATGGCGTTCACGTCCTTTCCTGGATGGTCTTGTCCTGTTGATTGTACCACAGAGAAGCTGCAATGTGTAGGGCCAATCTGGCAAACAATTGGGGGGGACAGCGGCCTTGGAGGGTAACGACTGGTTTTTCCATTGGAATATAAAGAAAGGGAAATCGGTTCATTGCGCCAGTTGTTCTTCCTCTTCCCGACCGTCACGGAGGAAGGCGTATTCCTCATTGTTTGTGAGTTCATCGGTCATTGCGGTTGCCAGCCTGCTGGAAAGCCATGTAGAACCGCTGCCATCGGCATTGCGATACAACTGGCAATCCTGTGGATTCCACTCTTTTTTCATGGCAGGCAGCATTTTTTGAAGAATAGACAGGCTTTCCCTCTTGTCTTTTTTGGCGAGAGCAAGCAGCAAACGGGCATTATAGCACATCCACTCGGGAAAACAGAACTGTCGGGTAACGGTTTCATACACATCTGCAAAAAAGTTTGCGTCATTCTCCCTTTTTTCCTGCAATGCGATTTCCAGCATATTGCTTAACGCAATCTGTATCTCGGTTACTCCTTTCAGTACCCGATGTTCCCAGATTTTTTCTGCCTCTTGATATCGCTCCTGCCGTTGGTACAGGATAGCGAGCTGTTCCTCTTTGTCGATGGTGGAAAAGGGCAATGAATGGATTTGCTCCTCAGCTGCTGAAAAATCTCCGCGGTTTCGCGCATAGGAAATCAACATACTGGTTGCGGTATCTCGTATTTCTGGGATTTCACTTGCAGCCAAACGCTTATAGAATGGTTCATATAGTTCTTGGTATTGTTCGGCTGCAGATACATTGTAAAGAGTAAGCGCCCCCTCTAAATAAAGAATGACCGAATAGATCAATTTCTCACAGGTGGGATATTCCTGTATTTTGTGGATCGCTTTTTGGAAAGCGGCGTTGTAGCCCTGCTCCTGAACCGTCTTATCGATTTCGTCAACAAAATTTTCAATCTCGATATCGGTTAAATCGTCATGAAAGGACAGCAATGTGTTTAAATCGGTTTTAAGCAGACGTGCTAATGCCGGTAAAAGGGTGATATCGGGGTAGGTGCTGCCTTTCTCCCATTTATTGACTGCCGGTGTAGATACGCCTAAAGCACCCGCAATTTGCTCTTGGGTCAACGATAACGCCTTTCGCCTTTCCCGGATAATCTGGTTGATTTTCATCGTACCCCTCCTTTGTGTGTATGCCCTTATGGTAGCAGAGCGGGCTGCAAAGAACAATGGAACCGTTGTTAAATGAATAGGTCCAAAAATGAACCAATGGGTAAAAGACGACTGGGACGCGGCCGTTTTTCCAATGGTTGATGGTTGCCGCATGGGCCCCTGCCCCAAGCAGCCGGCTGCCCCCGCAGGGAACAGCGGCGGGGGAACGAACGGATGCTCCCGCGAGAAGGCGATACAGAAAAAGGGCGCCGCATTGGCGGCGCCCTGCGGATACCAAGGTTATTCCGCGTCGGCAGAGGAGAAGGACTGGGTGTACAACACATTGCCCGCTCCGTCCTTGTAGGTGATGACCACGACGACCTCCTCATTGGAGACAGCGCTCTTTGCCTGGGAGGCGGTGCTCAGGAAGGAATCGGCAGCAGCCTCTGTGGTGGCCTGAAGGGTCTCGGCCAGGACGGCGCGGTCCTCCTCGGTGGTCTCCAGATCGTCCACGGTGAACTCGTACCGCAGTTCATTTCCCTCGGCGTACATCTCTGTGCTGATTCCCTGGCCCTCGTACTGCTCCTTGGCAGCATCGATCACCGTCTGCATAATCTCGGAGTTGAAGAACTCCTCCAGGGTGGGCAGATCGCTGTCGGCCGAGTCGGTAGAAGAGGGAGCGGTTTCTTCCTCAGCGGGGGCCGCATCTTCCGAAGGGGCCGTTTCCTCGGCAGGAGCTGCTTCTTCCGAAGAAGGGGCGGCTTCCTGGGAGGAGGAAGCCGGGGCGGGAGCTTCGGAGGAAGCCTCCGAAGAGGTGGTATTGCCGCCGCAGGCGGCCAGGGATAAGACGAGGCAGGCGATGACGACAAGAGACAGAATCCGTTTCTTCATAGTTGTTCTCCTCTTCTTTCTTTATAGATTCATGGGTGTGGAAAATCATCCCCAATGGATGACAAGCAGTGGGGAGTTTTCATGATTCGAAAAAACGTTGAAATTGCTCTTTTTCCTCGGCCGAAAAATCTCCCCTACTTTACTAAAGTTTCTATACTGTACTTCATTTTAAGGGAAGGCTCTGAAAAATGCAAGTCTAATTTGTCAATTTTGGATGTTATGACAGGAGGGCAGGGACAACCGGCAGCAAAGCAGCTGGCCGCAATGGGAAACGCTTTTGCATCTCAATCCGTGGAGAAAGAGCTATGGAAAGGTTGTGGATGAGATCATCCCAATATGCGGCCATTTTTATTCCGTTTGGTGGTCTTTTTTCCAGGCCTTGATCTGCTCCAGGCGGGTCTTGAACCGGCCCTCCAGCCCTTCGCCGGTGGGGAGGTAGTACTCCCGGCCCAGGAGGGAATCGGGGAGGCACTGCATGGCGGTGAGCTTTTCCGCCGTGTTGTGGGCGTACTGGTACCCCTCGCCGTAATGCAGGTCCCGCATCAGCTGGGTAACCCCGTTGCGGATGACCAGGGGAACCGGGTCGGCCAGCTGGGTGAGGGCGTCCTTTTTGGCCTTTTCGTAGGCCAGATACAGGGCGTTGGACTTGGGCACCATGGACAGGTAGACCACCACCTGGGTCAGGTTGACGGTACACTCGGGCATACCGATAAAATGGCAGGCCTGGTAGGCGGCCACGGCCATCTCCAGCGCCTTGGGGTCGGCCAGACCCACATCCTCGCTGGCAAACCGGATGAGGCGGCGGGCCACATAGAGGGGATCCTCTCCCGCCTCCAGCATCCGCGCCAGCCAATAGACGGCGGCGTCCGGGTCCGAGTTCCGCATGGATTTGTGGAGGGCCGAGATGATGTTGTAGTGTTCCTCGCCGTTTTTGTCGTAGAGGAGGGATTTTTTGGAGGTGCACTGCTCCAGGGTTTCGGCGGTAACCGTGATGGTATCCCCTTCGGTTTCGCCGTTCAGGACCACCATCTCCAGGGTGGAAAGGGCGGCGCGGGCGTCCCCGTTGGCAAAGGCGGCGATGGCCTCCAGCATCTGGGGCTCGATGCGGATCGACTGCCCCCCAAAGCCCCGGGGATCGGAGAGGGCCCGGGTCAAGAGGGAGACCAGGTCCTGCATGGTGAGGGCCTGGAGGACGAATACCTTGCATCGGGACAGAAGGGCCCCGTTGATCTCAAAGGAGGGGTTCTCGGTGGTGGCACCGATGAGGATGATGCTTCCCTTCTCCACGAAGGGAAGGAAGGCGTCCTGCTGGGCCTTGTTGAAGCGGTGAATCTCGTCCACAAAGAGGATGGTCTTTTCCCCAAAGCGGCGGTTCTCCTCCGCCTGCTGCATGACCCCCCGGATCTCCTTGATGCCGCTGGTGACGGCGGAGAAGTCGATAAACGAGGCCTTGGTCCGATGGGCGATGATCCGGGCCAGGGTGGTTTTGCCCACTCCCGGAGGACCCCAGAAGATCATCGAGGAGATCTGATCGCTTTCAATGAGGCGGCGCAGCACCTTTCCCTCCCCTAAGAGGTGGGTTTGCCCCACATATTCCTCCAGGGTGCGGGGCCGCAGGCGGGCGGCCAGAGGCTGGGCCTCCTCCCGGTCAAAAAGCGTCCGCTGTTCCATAGGTTGTCCCCCCTTGCACAAGTGGTTCTATTCAGAAGGATACCACGGGGCGGAGAAGTTGGCAAGAGCGCAGAGGGGCCTCCGTCGAGGGGACGGGGATCACCGGGAAGGGGAGTTTTCCAATAGCCGGAGGATCAGTTCGCCGGCGACAACGGCATCTTCTACCGTAAGCACATGGCCGGCATTGCCGTCCAGAAGCATCCGGGCGGAGGCGGAAAATTCTTCGTCGGCAAACCATATATTTATCTGTACCGGAAAGTAAGGAAAAAGGAGAAGGCGAACAGTCAGGTCCGCTTTGGACGGGAGAAATTCCCCACCCAGAGAGCGGAAAGCCGCATTCACCTGGGCCTGGTCCCGGGAAAGAAGAAAGCGGCCCAGGGATTCTTCGACTGTCCGGTCAAATTTCACCCCCCGGATCAGTCCTTCCGGCATCTCACCGAAGGTGATCCAGCGGCCGGCCAGGCCGGCCCCGTCGGCTAGATCCAGATAATGAAGAAGTAGCAGGTAGTGCCAGCCGTCCAGTAGGGGATCGGTACGGCAATCGGGCAGGGTGACGAGGATCTCCCGGCCCAGGGAAGAAAGGGAGAGCTCCCCGTCTGGGAGAAGCCGGGCGCCGCTTTGGGCGGCCAACTGCTGGGGAGAACGGTTTTGCAACCGGTCTACCGCTGCCAAGACCATCTGGTCGATGGCCCGGCTGGGCGGTCCGGCGTAACAAGCAGTATTCATGGATCGATCCTCCTTGCAGGGTAGTTGGCTTCATCATACCACGGCTGGGGCCGGTGGCGCAACGGGAGAAGGGCGGCGATTCCCCGCTTTCTCCGGCGGCAAAAAAACACACCGCCGGGACAGAAGCCGCGGCGGCGTGAAAATGAGCGTCGGGCTCTTCCTCCTCATAGCAGTCATAGCAGATCCCTACATCCTTGGTACAGTCAGTTGGGGTTCATTCCCCGGCGGCAACTGGGAAACGCACCTGCAAGGACACGAGGGCATGTTGGGATTCCCGATAAACGGCGGCCCGGCACCCCCTTCCACCCTGGCAAACAGCATCTTAACTTTTCCCCAGGACCATGGTATAATAGCGGCGAAGAAGGACGGCCGCGACATTTGGAAATCATCGCCGGGCCCGTCCGGCAGAGAGGAGCGACGATCCATGATGAAAAAGGAAACGCCCGTGTCCCTGGAGGCGATCCATCCACTGGAGAAAAGGGCCTTGTCTCTGGCGGGGCAGGCCCGGCGGTTTTTGCTTATTGTGCTGGCGGCTATGATTATGGCTGCCAACATGAAGAGCTTTGTCAACGCCGGAGGGCTGTTCCCGGGAGGCTTCAACGGCCTCACCCTTCTTATCCAGCGCAGCGCCCAGCAGTTCGGCGGGATAAGCCTGCCATTCACCCCCATCAACCTGGCGTTGAACGTGTTTCCCATCCTCCTGGGGTTCTGGTGCATCGGCAAGTGGTTCACCCTATATTCCTGTTTGATGATCGCCCTCACCAGTGTCTTTACGGATCTGCTGCCCTCCATGCCCCTCACCGATGACATCCTCCTGGTGAGCGTTTTCGGCGGCATTATCAACGGGCTGTCCATCAGCCTGTGCCTGCTGGGGCGGGCCACAAGCGGCGGGACCGACTTTATCTCCGTAGCCATTGGGGAACGACTGGGGCGGGACGGCTGGTATCCCATCTTTTTTTGCAACTGCCTGATGTTGGCGGTGGCGGGTGTCCTCTTTGGCTGGGATAAGGCTCTCTACTCGGTGATCTTCCAGTTTGCCTCCACCCAGGTGGTTCACCTGCTGGACCTGCGGTATAAGCGCACCACCCTCCTCATCATCTCCGACCGGGCGGTCGAGATCTACGACTGCATCAAGGAGACTACCCATCACGGCGCCACCCTTTTTCACGGCACCGGCCTTTATGACAACAAGGATCGGGATATGATCTATTCGGTGGTGGGCAGCGACGAGGTAAAAGGCCTGACCCGCGCCGTCCGGAGGATCGATCCCCACGCCTTTATCAACGTCCTGCGCAGCGAGTCCATCGCCGGCAACTTTTACCTAAAGCCCCAGGACTGATCCCTTCCCGGCTGTTTCCAGCGGGAAAAAACACACCGCCGGGATGGAAACCGCGGCGGTGTGTTTTGCTAATGCTTTAGCAAAGAAGTCCCAGCGTCTTGCCGCTGGGACTTCAAAAGCCGCCGGCTATGCCGGTGGGAGTTAAAAGCTTAAGCAAAAGCA
>CAJFKV010000086.1 GCA_904387055.1 Candidatus Heteroruminococcus faecigallinarum
CGGCCACGGCAGAACGGCAGAAAGGATGAATACAATGGGATTTTGTGTAAAGCGGGTGCGGCCCGGGGCCGCCCTTCCCCAGCGGGCAACCTCCGGCAGCGCCGGCTACGACCTGCGGGCCTGCCTGGAGGAGGAGGTCACCATCCTCCCCGGCCAGACCGTCACCATCCCCACAGGGCTGGCCATCGACCTGGGCAGCCCCGACCGGGCAGCGTTTATCTTTGCCCGCAGCGGCCTGGGGATTAAACACGGGGTGGTGCCCGGCAACTGCGTGGGGGTAATCGATTCGGACTACCGGGGCGAGATCCTGGTGGGGCTCCACAACCGCTCGGATACCCCTTATACCATCGTCCCCGGCGACCGGATTGCCCAGATGATCCTTCTGCCGGTCCTGACCCCGGCGGTGGAAGAGGTGGATGCCCTGGAGGACAGCGACCGGGGGGCCGGCGGCTTCGGTTCCACCGGCCGGTAGAGGGGAGGAGGCGATCCCATGATCCGATCCAAACAGACCCTGCTTCTCCTCTTTTTCCTGCTGGCTGGGGTGATCGTCGGTTCCCTGCTGGCCCGCCTGGGTCAGCAGTGGCCCTTTTTGGAGTGGCTGGCCTACGGCCAGAGCATCGGTCTTTCCCAGGACAGCCCCCTGGTGCTGGACCTGGCGGTGGTGCGGATTGCCTTCGGCTTTCAGCTGAGCCTGAACCTGGGGCAGATCATCGCCATCCTGTGCAGCCTCCTCCTCTACCGGAAGCTGGGAGGACGGTAGACCGCGAATGGGAGCAAATAGGCAATGTTATACTGAAAGTTATAAAAAATCTGGCTTTGGAAATTCCAGATAGGAAAAACGGCGGGGCTTTATTCCCGTTGGAATTGCATACCGGGCTTTTCCCGCAGAAGGGGGAGGCCCGTTTCCGCGCTTGCCGCGGGGGAAAGGAGAATCCGGATGGTAATTTTGGCGTCGCAATCTCCCCGGAGGAAAGAGCTGCTGGGGCTGATTCTGGAGGAGTTTGCCGTGGAGGTGTCCCAGGCGGACGAGACGGTGGACTGGTCCCAGGGGCCGGAGCAGGCGGTGGAAGAGCTGGCCCTTCGGAAGGCCCGGGCGGTGGCGGCCCACCGGCCGGGGGACACGGTGATCGGGGCGGACACGGTGGTGGTGCTGGACGGCCGGGTGCTGGGCAAGCCGGCGGACGCCGAGGATGCGGCCCGCATGCTGGAGGCGCTCTCCGGCCGGGAGCATCAGGTGTGCACGGGGGTGGCGGTGCTGGGCCCCTGGGGGGAGCGGAGCTTTGTGTCGGTCACCCGGGTGGTGTTTTATCCCCTGAGCCGCCGGGAGATCGACTGGTACATCGCCACCGGCGAGCCCTTTGACAAGGCGGGGGCCTACGGCATCCAGGAGAAGGGCTGCCGCTTTGTCCGGGAGATCCACGGGGACTATACCACGGTGGTGGGGCTGCCGGTTGCGGCCCTGGCCAGGCTGCTGGAACAGCGGAACTAGCGGCGGCCGGGATGTGCCGCCGCGTGTGCAGGAGAAGAAATCCCTCTGGAGACGATCCAAGAAGAAAAATGGGTTGGCACCTTGTTTTTTTCCCAAAAAAGAGGAGAAAACACCGATTCTCGCCGTTGCCCGGAAGAAGGGATTGTGCTATGATAAAGCCACCTTCCGGAGGTGCCGGAAGGGGAAATTTCCCACGGAAGGAAGAAAGGGGCCATATCCCATGAACATTCTCATCATTGGCTGCGGCAAGGTGGGTTCCCGCCTGGCTGGATTCCTCAGCCGCCGGGGGCATGCCGTGTCCATCGTGGACCGTTCCCCCTGGGCCTTTGATCGGCTGGACGACGATTTCACCGGCTACACGGTGGAGGGAATTCCCCTCGACGGGGATGTGCTGAAGGAAGCCGGCATCGAGGGGTGCGACATCCTGGTGGCAGTAACCAATGACGACAACATCAATCTGATGGTGGGCCAGATGGCCAGGGAGATCTTTGGAGTGCCCAAGGTGCTGGCGCGGCTTTATGACCCGCGCCGGCGGGATGTCTACTCCCAGATGGGGCTGCACGTGGTTTGCCCCACCAGCATCACCACCGACAATATTCTCTCGATTATTGAGGAAAACATCGAAGAGGGGACCCAGGTGTCGGTAGCGGGAGCATCGCTGGGACTGTCGGTTTGGAAGGTGCCCGACCAGTATGTGGGGCAGCCGGTGTCCAGCCTGCCCAAGGAGACCGGTTACGCCGTTTTGGGAATTGTGGACGAGCGCGGGAAGATTTTCCGCCTGGGAGCGGAAGCGGAAAAAGCCGTCCTGGCGCCTGGTGACCGGATTCTTCGGGGCCGGGCTTTGGGCTGATCGGAAAGAGGAGGATTGCCATGAATGTATTGGTTATCGGCTGTGGAAAGGTGGGCTATTTCCTGGCCAGGACCCTGCGGGAGCACGGGCACCATCCCACCCTCATTGAGGCCGACCGGGAACGGGCCAAACGCTCGGCCAACGAGCTGGATATGGTGGTGTACTGCGGGGACGGTACCAGCATCGATATGCTGGAGACCGCCGGTTGTGCCGATACCGACGCCCTCATCGCCGTTACCGGCAGCGACCAGAACAACCTGGTGGCCTGCCAGCTGGCCAAGCGGCTCTTCCGCGTCAAGCGGACGGTGGCCCGGGTCAACAACCCCAAGAACACCCAGGTCCTCAAGCGGCTGGGGGTGGACATCGCCCTGTCCAGCACCGATGTGCTGGCCCGCCTCATCGAGCGGGAGGTGGACAGCGCCGTCATCCGGCAGATTGTGCCCCTCAACCAGGGGGAGGCGTCGATCAACGAGATCGACCTGCCGGACAACTACCCCTTGGATGGGGTGCGGCTGCAGGACCTGTCCCTGCCGGAGGAATCCATTTTGGTATCCATCACCCGGGGGGACAAGATGATTATCCCCCGAGGCAAAACCCAGCTCCACTCTGGCGATCGGATTATTCTTCTGTGCCACAACCGGGAGCTTCATCAGCTGCGCCGTGTGCTGAAGATTTGACCCCCCTGCCCGGGGAGGGCGCCCCTTGCGGCTGGAAGGGGCGCCTTTTTGTCTCTCAAAGGGGGAAAAGCCCGTGGGGAAGGGAAATTTCCCCCCAATAGGTGTTGACTTTGTCCCACCGTCTGTGGTACACTAGTTGTACCTCTGCGGAGGGATTCTTTTTTTGCGCAAAAAAACGGATCCTGATCCGGCGAGGGAGGCAAAAAAATCCAGACTAGGAGGTGCCGATATGAGAGTCAAGATTACTCTGGCATGCACGGAGTGCAAACAGCGCAACTACAACACCACCAAGAACAAGAAGAACGATCCCGACAGACTGGAAATGAACAAGTATTGCCGTTTCTGCCGGAAGCACACGCTCCACAAGGAGACCAAGTAAGAAAGGAGACCAGGCATGGCTGAGGCTGAAAAGAAACCCGGGCTCCTCTCGAGACTGAAGCGCTCCTTCGCCGATATGAAGGGCGAGGTTAAGAAGGTCGTCTGGCCCAGCAGGAAGCAGATCATCAACAACACCGCCATCGTCATCGCCTTTACGGTGGTGTCGGCCATTTTGGTGGGCGGGCTGGACATGATCCTGACCACCCTGGTGGACCTGGTGCTGAGAAACGTCCACTAGTCCAGCGGGCGTTTTCGGAGGATTGCGATGTCTGAAGAAGCAAAATGGTATGTTGTGCACACCTATTCCGGCTATGAGAACAAGGTGGCCAGCAGCATTGAAAATGCGGTGGAAAACCGCAAGCTCCACGATCTGATCCAGGAGGTCAAGGTGCCTACCGAGACGGTTGTGGAAGTGAAGGACAACAAGAAGCGCGAGGTGGAGCGGAAGATCTTCCCCAGCTATGTGCTGGTGAAGATGGTGGTGACCGACGAGTCCTGGTATGTAGTGCGCAACATCCGGGGGGTCACCGGCTTCGTGGGCCCGGGCTCCAAGCCGATTCCCTTGACCGACGAGGAAGTCGCCCGGTTCAAGGTAGAGGTGAAGGAGGTCGTGCTGGATTTCCAGGTGGGCGACTCGGTTCGGGTCAGCGACGGATACCTGGAGGGCTTCATCGGCGTGGTCAATTCCATCGATACCGACAAGGGCACCGTCAAGGTGACCGTCTCCATGATGGGCAAGGATGTCCCGGTGGAGCTGGAACTGGAGCAGGTGGAATCGCTGGACTAATTTCCCGTCTACCCGGCCCGGAGGGGTCGTGGGCGCCGCCGCCACGGCGGGGGACGCCTTTTTTGCAAAGGGGGCCAACGGCTGAGCCGCCGGCGGTTCCCTGTGGGAGGGGTGGAAAAAACTGTCGCCGCCCCGGAACATACCACTATTTTGGAGGTGCATATTATGGCTCAAAAGGTTGTTGGCTACATTAAGCTGCAGATACCGGCCGGCAAGGCAACCCCGGCACCGCCCGTTGGCCCCGCTCTGGGTCAGCACGGCGTCAACATCATGGCGTTTACCAAGGAATTCAACGAGCGTACCAAGAATGACGCTGGGATGATTATCCCCGTTATCATCACCGTTTACGCCGATCGCTCCTTCACCTTTGTCACCAAGACTCCGCCCGCCGCCGTTCTCATCAAGAAGGCGATCAACCTGGAAAGCGGTTCCGGTGTCCCCAACAAGACCAAGGTTGGCAAGATCACCAAAGAGCAGGTCCGTAAGATTGCGGAGACCAAGATGCCCGACCTGAACGCCGCCACGGTGGAAGCCGCCATGAGCATGGTGGCCGGCACCGCCCGCAGCATGGGCGTCGAGGTAGTGGACTAAGTTCCCCCGGGTGGGAGGAAACTATCAAAAAATCCGCATGACCACTCAATGAGGGAGGAGAAATTTGCGATATGAAACACGGTAAGAAGTATAAGGAGAGCGCCGCTCTCCTGGACAGCAGCAAGCTGTACGACGTTGCCGAGGCGCTGGACCTGTGCGTCAAGACCGCCAAGGCCAAGTTTGACGAGACGGTGGAGATCCACGTCCGCCTGGGCGTTGACTCCCGCCATGCCGACCAGCAGGTCCGCGGCGCGGTTGTCCTGCCCAACGGTACCGGCAAGAATGTGCGGGTGCTGGCCATCTGCAAGGGGGATGCCGCCGAGGCTGCCCGTGCTGCCGGCGCCGACTATGTGGGCGACCAGGATATGGTAACCAAGATCCAGAACGAGGGCTGGCTGGACTTTGACGTGGTAATTGCCACCCCCGACATGATGGGCCTGGTGGGCCGTCTTGGTAAGGTGCTGGGTCCCCGCGGCCTGATGCCCAACCCCAAGGCTGGTACCGTTACCCCCGACGCCGGCCGTGCCGTAACCGAGGCCAAGGCTGGTAAGATCGAGTACCGTCTGGACAAGACCAACATCATCCACTGCCCCATCGGCAAGGCGTCCTTCGGCGCCGAGAAGCTGCAGGCCAACTTTGACACCCTGATGGGCGCCATCGTGAAGGCCAAGCCCGCTGCCGCCAAGGGCCAGTATGTCCGGTCCTGCGTGGTTGCCACCACCATGGGCCCCGGCGTGAAGATCAACCCCGCCAAGTTCCAGGGCGGCCCCGTTGCCGCCAAGTAATCTGGCAAAAGGGAATAAAAAAACACCGCTGCGTCGCAGCGGTGCTTTTTTATTCCCGGAGGGGGATCGGCAGCCCTCTGCCGAAGGTGGGGGGTAGGCGGCTTCGCCGCCCTTCTCCCGTGCGGGCCTGCGGCCCGCCTACCGATTTATGTGGAGGCTCTCCGCCCTCCACACCTCCCGGGGTTACGGCGGGGCCGCTCCCCCACTTTCCCCGAGGCTTACGCGGGCGGGTGGGAACCGATAGTTTCCCGAAAAGACACCTTTGGGCCGCCTTTGGCGGCCCCTCCCGACGGGGGCGCTTCGCCCCCCGACCCCCCCGACCCTATCTTTCGACCGCGAAAGATAGGGGAGAAAGCTCGCCAAGGGGGCATCCCCCTTGGCAATCCCCCTGGGGTACCCCTCTCCTCCTAG
>CAJFKV010000087.1 GCA_904387055.1 Candidatus Heteroruminococcus faecigallinarum
GGGATGCCCCCTTGGCGAGCTTTCTCCCCTATCTTTCGCGGTCGAAAGATAGGGTCGGGGGGTCCGGGGGGCGAAGCGCCCCCGCCGGGAGGGCCGGGCAACGCCCGGCCACGGCAGCGGCGGCGAAGCCGCCCACACGCCCGTCTCGCAGAGACTATCAGTTCCCACCCGCCCGCGCCAGCGTTAAGGAAAATGGTTAGCAGGCCCGCTCGGCAGTGCTACAGAAGATCCAGGGAGCGCAGCTCCTGGGCAAGCCGCTCCCGGACGGCGGGCCCGGGGGGCGAGAGGGGCAGCCGGCAGGGCCCCGCCTCCTTCCCCAGCAGATTGAGGGCAGCTTTCACCGGAATGGGATTCACATCGGCAAAGAGGGTCCCGCACAGCCCCAACAGCTCCAGCTGGAGCTGCGACGCCTGGGGGTAGTCGCTCTCCAGGCAGAGCTGACAAAGGCGATGTACCTGGCCCGGAAGAAGATTGGCCGCCACCGAGATCACTCCCAGCCCTCCCAGGGACATGATGGGAACAATCTGATCGTCGTTTCCCGAGTAGACCGGCAGTTCCTCGCCGCAAAGGGCGCGGATCCGGGCAATGGCCGACAGATCGCCGCTGGCCTCCTTGATTCCCGCAATCTTGGGATGGCTGGCCAGCCGCAGGCAGGTCTCGGGGCGGACCGTCACCCCCGTGCGGCTGGGAACCGCGTAGAGGATCACCGGGAGGGGGGTGGCATCGGCCACGGCGGTAAAATGCGCAACCAGTCCCTCCTGGGACGCCTTGTTGTAGTAGGGCGTCACATGGAGGAGAGCGTCCGCCCCCAGGCGGGCCGCCAGCTGGGACCGGGCCACCGCGTGGGCGGTGTTGTTGCTGCCCGCCCCGGCAATGACCGGGACCCGGTGGTTTACCTTCTGTACCACAAAGGCGATCACCTGGGCGTATTCCTCTTCGGTGAGGGTTGAGGACTCGCCGGTGGTGCCGCAGGGGACGACCGCATCAATACCGCCCTGGATCAGCTCGTCCAGAAGCCGGTCCAGGGCGGCGAAGTTTACCGAGAAATCCGGATGCATGGGGGTGACAATGGCGGCGGCAGCGCCGGTAAAGACTGGCTGTTTCATAAAAAGCACGGCCTCCTTGGGGGAAAGATTCGGCCTTCCCGGGCGGGAAGGCCGTGCTTTACTCTATGCAGAACCTACCGGTCAAAATACCCCTTGGCGGCATAAAGCTCCGCCATCAGGATGGCGCCCCCTGCCGCGCCCCGGATGGTGTTGTGGGACAGGCAGACAAACTTGTAGTCGTACTGGCTGTCCGGCCGCAGACGGCCGATGCAGGCGGCCATGCCGTGCTCGGTGTCCCGGCACAGGCGGGTCTGAGGCATATCCGGCTCCTCAAAATAATGGATCAGATGCTCCGGCGCGGAGGGCAGGCGGAGCTTCTGGGGCTCCCCTGAAAAGGCCGCCCACCGCTCCTTGATCTCCTGGATCGACGGCTTCCGGTCAAAGGACAGGAAGACGGCGGCCATGTGACCGTCGGTCACCGGCACCCGCAGGCACTGGGTGGTGATGGCAGGGGTCTGGGCGTTGACGATCACCCCGTTCTCGATCCGCCCCCAAATCTTCATGGGCTCCTGCTCGCTCTTCTCCTCCTCGCCGCCGATGTAGGGGATCACGTTGTCCACCATCTCCGGCCAGGTGGCAAAGGTTTTGCCCGCCCCGGAGATGGCCTGGTAGGTACAGGCCAGCACCTTGGAAACGCCGAACTCCCGCAAGGGGTGGATGGCCGACACGTAGCTCTGGAGGGAGCAGTTGGGCTTTACCGAGATGAAGCCATGGGTGGTGCCCAGGCGCTTGCGCTGGAAGGGAACGATCTCCATATGCTCCGGGTTCAGCTCCGGCAGGATCATCGGCACATCGGGGGTGGACCGGTGGGCGGAGTTGTTGGACATGACCGGGCATTCCAGCTTGGCATACTTTTCCTCCAGCGCCCGGATCTCCTCCTTCTTCATATCCACCGCGCAGAAGACGAAATCCACCATCCCGGCAATCTTGGCAGCGTCGGCATCGGCGTCCAGGACGATCAGGTCCCCGGTCTTCTGGGGGATGGGCGTGGCCATGGCCCAGCGGCCGCCCACCGCCTCCCGGTAGGATCTGCCTGCCGACCGGGCCGAGGCGGCCACCGCCACCACCTCAAACCAGGGATGATTCTCCAGCAGGGAAAGGAACCGCTGGCCCACCATGCCGGTGGCGCCCACAACAGCGACGCGATAGGTTTTCATTCTGCACTCCTCCTGTTCCAATAACGCCGGAAAATGGCCTTCCAAAACGAAAATACCGGTTGTCAACCAGCGCTATTTCCACTATAATAACCATGTTGTCCATCCGCGGCGGGGCAAACCGCCGTGGGTAACGGGGCGGACTGTCCTCAATGGGAGGACAGCTGCTTTCCGCCACATTTTGTATTATAGTAGCACTCCGGGCAAAAGATGTCAAACAGAAAATCTTCCTCCGGAGCGGGGCGGCGAAAGGAAGGAACAAACGATGAAAACCAGCGACTTTTGGTACGATCTTCCCCCGGAGCTGATCGCGCAAACACCTCTGGCCCAGCGGGACCATTCCCGGCTGATGTGCCTGGACAAGGCAACCGGCGCCATTGAGCACCGGCATTTTTACGATCTTCTGGAGCTTCTTCGGCCGGGCGACCTCCTGGTGATGAACAACTCCCGGGTGCTGCCCGCCCGCCTCTACGGCCACAAGGAGGGCCACACCGGCCGCATGGAGTTCCTGCTCCTGGAACAGAAGGAGCAGATGGTGTGGGAGATCCTGGCCAAGCCGGGGCGGAAGGCCCAGCCGGGGGACCGGTTCGTCTTTGGGGACGGGCTGCTGCGGGCGGAGGTGCTCCGGGTGGAGGAGGACGGCAACCGGGTCGTCCGCTTTTCCTGCGACGGGGAGTTCTATGAGACGCTGGACCAGATCGGCCAGATGCCCCTCCCCCCCTACATCACCCAAAAGCTGGAGGACAAGGAGCGGTACCAGACCGTCTATTCCAAGGACCTGGGCTCTGCCGCCGCCCCCACCGCCGGCCTCCATTTTACCAAGGAGCTGCTGGCCAAGCTTGCGGAAAAAGGGGTGGAGCTGGCCTATGTGACCCTCCACGTGGGGCTGGGCACCTTCCGGCCGGTCAAGGTGGACGACGTCACCCAGCACAAAATGCACTCGGAGCACTACTTCCTGCCCCAGGAGACGGTGGACAAGATCGCCGCCGCCAAGGCGCGGGGCGGCCGGGTCATCGCCGTGGGCACCACCAGCTGCCGCACCCTGGAGGCGGTGGGCTCCCAGGGGCCTTTGCGGGCCTGCGAAGGGTACACCGATATTTTCATCTATCCCGGCTACCAGTTCCAGGTGCTGGACGGCCTTATCACCAACTTCCACCTGCCGGAAAGCACCCTCATCATGCTGGTGTCGGCCCTGGCCGGCAAGGAGAACATCCTCCACGCCTACCAGGTGGCGGTGGAGGAGCGGTACCGGTTTTTCAGTTTTGGGGATGCCATGTTCATCCATTGACACCCCCCTGTCTTGTAAAAAGGAGGATTCCATGTATCAGCTGCTGAAACAGGAGGGCGCGGCCCGGCGGGGGGTATTCACCACCGTTCACGGCACGGTCCAAACCCCCGCGTTTATGAATGTGGCTACGGCCGCCGCCATCAAGGGCGCCCTTTCCGCCCGGGATCTGGAGGAGATTCGCTGCCAGGTGATGCTCTGCAACACCTACCATCTCCATGTCCGCCCGGGGGACGAGGTTGTGGCCCGGCTGGGGGGGCTCCACGCCTTTACCGGCTGGAAGCGGCCCATCCTCACCGACAGCGGCGGCTTCCAGGTCTTCTCCCTGGCCCAGCTGCGGAAGATCAAGGAGGAGGGGGTCACCTTCCAGTCCCACGTAGACGGGCGGCGCATCTTCATGGGGCCGGAGGAGAGCATGCGGATCCAGTCCCATCTGGCCTCCACCATCGCCATGGCCTTTGACGAGTGCATGCCCAACCCCTCCCCCAAGGATTACGCCCAAAAGTCGGTGGACCGGACCACCCGCTGGCTCTACCGGTGCAAGCGGGAGATGGACCGCCTCAACAGCCTGCCCGAAACCATCAACCCCCACCAGCTCCTCTTCGGCATCAACCAGGGGTCGATCTACGACGACGTGCGGGTCCGCCACATGAAGGAGATTGCCGCCCTGGACCTGGACGGCTATGCCATTGGCGGCCTGGCCGTGGGCGAGACGGCCGGGGAGATGTACCGGATCATCGAAGCGGTGGAGCCCTTCATGCCCGCCGACCGTCCCCGGTATCTGATGGGGGTGGGTACCCCGGTGAACATCATCGAGGGCGTTTGGCGGGGGGTGGATCTCTTCGACTGCGTGATGCCCAGCCGCAACGCCCGCCACGGCCATCTGTTCACCTGGAAGGGGATCATCAACCTGAACAACAACAAATACGAGCTGGACGACGCCCCCATCGACGAGGCGTGTGATTGTCCCGTCTGCCGAAACCACAGCCGCGCCTTCGTCCGCCACCTCCTCAAGGCCGGGGAGATGCTGGGCCAGCGGCTGACGGTGATGCACAACCTGTATTTCTACAACCGGCTGATGGAGCGGATCCGGGAGGCCCTGGAGGCAGGGACCTTTGGGGCCTTCCGGGAGGAATACGCCCCCATCCTGGGCCGCCGGATCTGACGGGGGTTCCTTTTTCCCGGGGGGATGCCGCGGGCGGGGGAATCGGTGGTCTCTGCGAGACAGACCTATGGGCCGCCTTCGGCGGCCCCTCCCGTAAACGGGGGCGCTTCGCCCCCCGCCCCCCGACCCTATCTTTCGACCGCGAAAGATAGGGGAGAAAGCTCGCCAAGGGGGCATCCCCCTTGGCAATCCCCGCCGACGGCGTACCTCCCGGTACGCTGAACATCGTCGGCATGGAAATGCAGCAGTCGCCCATAGCCGTTCGGCTCCGACGCACGCCAATGTTCGGCTCTCGCCGAACGGACGTGCTGGAGTTTTTATCCGGGTACAGCAGGCAGAGATCACCTTGCTGCCAAGATGCAGAGAAGAAAACAGCAATCACTAAGGCCCCCTACCCGGATAAAAATCCCCTCACGTGGCACGAACATAGCTTACCGGTGCGCCTCCTCGGTCGGCCCGGCTAGGGAACGTCTTGTGCCATGTGGTTTCCCACCTTGACACCTCCCCACTTCTCCACTATAATAAAGACAAAGGGAACACCGTCGGCAGACGGTTGGCCCTGGAGTTTAAGCTATTGAAATAGCCGTACCATTGGACCGGGGCGGCTATTTCTTATTGCCTTGAAACAGGGCAATAATGCTAACGATCAGCATACAAAAAGCAATCAACCCTTCGTATGTAACCATAAGCGCCACCCCCTTTCACTGGGGAGTGACCAACCGCCTTACCAAAAACGCGGCCCACCATCTTGCGGAATCAAGGTTGGACAGCCGCGTTTTTTTCATAGGGGGCGCTGCCCCCTCTTGACGTTCGATTTT
>CAJFKV010000088.1 GCA_904387055.1 Candidatus Heteroruminococcus faecigallinarum
GAGCGGAGCGAGACCTTTTCCCTAGGAGGAGTAGGGTACCCCAGGGGGATTGCCAAGGGGGATGCCCCCTTGGCTGGCTTTCTGGTGACTCTTTCTCCACAGAAAGAGTCACCCTGGGGGCCCGGGGCGCGGAGCGGCCCCGCATACGGAAGGGGCCGCCAAAGGCGGCCCACAAGTTTTCCTCGCAGAGACTACCCGCCCGCGTCAGCGGGCAAAAACCGGGAGGGCCGGGCAACGCCCGGCCACGGGAGTGGCGGCGAAGCCGCCCATAATCCCCTCTCGCAGAGACTACCCCTCCAGGGGCTCCCACTGCTGCCCCCAACTGTCCAGCGCCCCCTTGCACTCGTGATAAAACCGGTTCAAGCTGCCCATATAGTTTTCCTTCCAGGGCTTGTTGCGGCCGCAGTAGTGGATGATGGCGGCGTTCTCCCGCACCCAGTCCAGGGTGAGGCGCCCCTCTTCCTCCCCCTTGATCCGGCTGAGGGTATACATCCGCTCGCTCAGATTGTACCGGTGGGCGTCGATGTCCACAATCTTCTCCCCGTACAGGGCGCTGATCACATCCTGGTCGGGAAGCATCAGCAGGTTCTTGTACTTGTCGATGTAGGCAAAGACCTCCTCTTCCTTCACATGGCGGCGCATCTGGGGCAGGTTCATCAGCATGACCCCCGAATTGATGTAGGGACCGGAGGTCTTGCTGCCCAGGCGGAACTCGTTGAAGGTGCGCAGCGGCTCCTGAATGTGGGTGGCCGCCGCAAAGAGATTCTCCCCCATCTCCAGCTCCCACAGCTCGTCCAGGGGGTTGATGACCACCAGATCCGGGTCCAGATAGAGGATCCGCTCCACCTGCTGGGGCAGCAGCTGCCCGGCAAAAATCCGGTAGTACATCTCCTTGGGATAGCGAGAAGTGATGGGCGCCCCCTCAAAAAGATGAGCGGGAGCTTTGGTGTCCACAAGGGTGCAGTGGGGACAGGCCAGCTTTCTGCTCACCTGGTCCAGCTGCTCCTGAGTAAGAGACGAATTGGCCACATACACGGTGACCGGCCGGCCCCGCTGCTGCCGCAGCAGCGAAAAGAGCATGACCTCCAGCTGCGGCAGATACCCGGCATTTAAGGTTACTAATATGTTCATCCCGTTCATCCATAAAACCTCCCCAACCATCGGACGCGATGGACATCACTGTTGTCAATGTATCACTTTTTTGTCCGTTCCGTCAAGGGGAATTTCGTCTGTTTCCAAGGGCCGGATTGGCCTTTTGGCAGGAATTGGCCGGGGAAAATTCCCCAAATTCGGTTGCGCTTCCTGTCGAAAATATGGTACTATGGAAAAAATCCATCGCAAAGGAGGACTTCCATTGAAATCACGATTCCTGCGCTGGGCCGCGGCGGTCATGGCTGCCGTCATGCTGGCCGCCTTGCCCGCCGCCGCCAACGACTACGACGATCTTTCCTACTGGGAGATTGCCGAAATCGCTTCCGAATACGACAACATTTCGGATGACTTCCTAGATGACGTCTACAATGCCTCCGACCTAAACGACATGATCTCGGTGGAGAAGTTCCAGGAGCTGGCGCAAAAGCACTATGTCAAGCTGGAATTTCTCCAGCGATTCTTCTCCGATCATCTGGTGTACAGCGACTACGGCCAGTACATCTACGACCCGGTGGACACCTCCCTCCCCCTGTCCAACTACCGGCGGGAGGACTTTACCCAGCACGCCAATGGGGAAATCTCCTATACCAGCCCGGAGGGGGTGCGGGCCCTCAAGGGGATTGATGTCTCCAAATACCAGGGCAGAATCGACTGGGAGGCGGTACGGGACGACGGCGTGGAGTTCGCCATCATCCGCATCGGCTACCGTGGCTACACCAAGGGCCAGATGTACCGGGACGCCCGGTGGGAGGAAAACCTCAAAGGCGCGCTGGACGCCGGCTTGCAGGTCGGGGTATACTTCTTCTCCCAGGCGGTGACCGAGGCGGAAGCCCGGGCCGAGGCCCGGGTGGTGCTGGACTGCCTGGAGGGATATGACATCACCTTCCCCGTGGTCTACGATGTGGAGGAAGCCGGTTCCTCCGCCGCCCGCACCAACGGCCTGTCGGTCCGCCAGCGAACCGACAACGCCATCGCCTTCTGTGAAACGATTGAAGAGGCCGGCTACCGCCCCATGATCTACAGCTACACCCGGGTGCTTGCCTCCCTGGTGGATCTGTCCCGCCTCACCGATTATGGCCTGTGGGTAGCCCAGTACTACGACGCCCCCTTCTTCCCCTACGATTTCCAGATCTGGCAGTACAGCAGCACCGGCCGGGTGGACGGCATCAACGGCAACGTGGATCTGAACCTGAGCTTTGTGAACTACGGCGCCCTTTCGTAGCGCTTTTCATCGAAGGTCAAACAAAGAGAGAGAAGCCCCGCCTAGGCGGGGCTTCTCTCTCTTTGCGGGGGTTACTCCTCTTCCCGGCTTGAGGACGCACCCAGACTGTCGATGATGGTGATGACCAGCCCTCGGATGCTGTTCTCCGTGGTGCGGTAGGGGGCGATTCGGAGGGTGTAGCACCGGCCGTTCATGGCCGTTACCTCCCGGTCGATGGAGATCAAATCCTTGAGGACGGTGCGGCAGTCGTTTTCGATGGCCTCATCGGGGAAGCTATGGGCAAAAATCTGGATCGACCGGCCGATGTCGTGGTCCATCAGCTGAAATTCCCGGCCCACATACTCGGTAAACTTGCGGATGTTCAGCTTGCTGTCCACAAACAGGATGCCGATCATGGTGGAGGAGAGAAAGTTGGACAGGTCATTGGTCATCATGGTCAGCTCGTCCAGCTTCAGCTGATGCTCCGTATTGACGGTATACAGCTCTTCGTTGACCGACTGGAGCTCCTCCGTGGAGCTTTGCAGCTCTTCATTGGCAGTAAGCAGCTCCTCGTTGGCCGCCTGCAGCTCGCCGTTCACCGTCTCCAGCCGCTGGATGGTGGCGCGCAGGTCGCTTTGGGAAACCTGGAACTCCCGCTCCAGTTCCGCAATCCGCCGGGCGGCGGTAGCGTCCAGGTCGTACTTTTCGGTCACGCCCCCTGCCTGTGCCGGAAGATGGTTCTCCAGGAAGAGGACGGCGGTCAGGTCGCTCTCCTCTCCGGCCTCTCCCGGGATGGGCTGGACGGAAAGGTCGATCGTCTTCCGGCCGGTGGGGCAGTCCGTCACCACGCCGGTGTAGGTAACGGTTGTGTGCTCGGCGCGGCTGCGGCTCAGAGCGGTGGCCGCCACCAGGCTCAGGTCCTTGTTCAGCATGCTGAAGAAGTTAAGGGTCGCCTTGCCGGGGGCCAGGGTCAGATAATCGGAATAACTGCCGAAGAAATGGAGCACTGTGTTCTCCTCGCTGAGCACCACCGACGCCGGCAGGAACCGCTCCAGGAACTTGGTATAAAGGCTCTCGGCGGCCCCGTCCTCCCGCTGGCCGTTCCCCGCCCGGATGCTCCTGGGCGAGATGGCCTGGATGTTGGGGATGTTGAAGGCAGGGGGCGTCAAATCCTCTACCTTCCCCTCCCGCTTGTGGACATAGATCTTCTCGGCACTGCACACCGGCTTGAACAGGCTGACATACTCCCCGGCGGTCTCGCTCTTGCCCAGGAAGAGGAAGCCCCCGTTCTTCAGCGCCGAGTGGAAGATGGCAAAGAGCCCCCGCCGCAGCACCGGCTGGAAATAGATCATCACATTGCGGCAGCTGATCATATCCAGCTTGCCGAAGGGCGGGTCGGAAAACATGTTGTGGGTGGCAAAGACGATCATCCGGCGGATCTCCTTGGACACCTGGTACTGGTCGTTCTGCTTGACAAAAAACCTGGCCAGCCGGTCGGGAGTCACATCGTCGATGATGCTTTCGGAAAAGATGCCCTTTCCCGCCTGCTCAATGGCCCGGCTGTCCACATCGGTGGCAAAGATCTTTACATCCCGCTTTACCTGCAACTCCTCCATCGCCTCCCGGAACAGGATGGCGATGGAATAGGCCTCCTCGCCGGTGGAGCAGCCGGCGCTCCAGATCCGGATAGGCTCGTCTTCCTTGGCCCGCTCCACAATCTTGTAGACGGCGTTGTATTTCAGCTTTTCAAAAAACGCCGGATCCCGGAAGAAGTTGGTCACCCCGATGAGGATCTCCTTCGCCAGGATGTTCACCTCCTCGGCGCTGTCCCCCAGCAGGCGGGCAAAGTCCGCCAAGCTGGCGGTGTGGGTGACCAGCATCCGCCGTTCAATCCGCCGCAGGACAGTAGATCGCTTATAATAGGTAAAGTCTATGCCGCTGGCGTTCTTCAGGATGGTATAAATGTGGGAGAGGGTCTCCTCCTCGGAGAAGAGGACATCCTCCTCCGAAAGGGGGCCGTCGTTCTGCGGGGCCCGCAGCAGAACCGGGGTGGTGGAAAAGTTGAGGATCTCCTCGGCGATCTCCTCCGGCGACAGCACAAAATCCGCCAGGCCGGTCTTGATGACGCTCCTCGGCATCCCGTCAAATTTTGCGCTCTCCGGGTCCTGGGCGATAACCAGCCCCCCGTGTTCCTTGACCGCCTTGACCCCGTTGGTCCCATCGGAACCGGTGCCGGAAAGAACCACCACAATGGAATGCTCCTTCCGTTCCTCGGCCAGGGAGGCAAAGAAGATGTCGATAGGGTGGTTCAGGGTACCGGGGGCGTAGTCGGAAAGGATCAGCTGGTTTTCCCGGACAGTCATGTACTTTTTGGGCGGGATCAGGTAGACGGTGTCCGGCTCGATCCCCATGCCGTTCTCCGCCTGGTAGACTGCCATCTCGGTGTGTTTGCTCAAAATATCCGCCATCAAGCTTTTGTAGTCAGGGGACAGGTGCTGCACCACCACAAAGCTCAGCCCGCTGTTGGGAGGCATATATCCAAAGAACTGCTGCAGCGCCTCCAGACCGCCGGCCGAAGCGCCGATTCCAATGACCAGCGGAACCTGTGCACCAGTTTCCGCCGGCTGTCTGTCTTCTGCTTTCCTCATGCTGGGGAATCCCTCCTTCGATTATCCTTCCACCCCGGCGGGCTCGCGGCCCCGCAGGTATTTTTCCCAAAACAACTCCGCCGGCATGGGCCGGCCGTAATAGTACCCCTGGGCATACTGGCATCCCGCTTCCATCAGTGCCGACGCCTGTTCCGGGGTTTCCACCCCTTCGGCCACGCAGGTCATCCCTCCGGTCTGGCAGATCTGGACAATGTCCCGCACCAGCATCCGGCTGATGGCGCTGCTGGCCATGCCGGCAATCAGGCCCCGGTCCAGCTTCACCACATCGAACTTTACATTTGCATACCACTTATATGAGGCTTCCGGATCAGGATCACATCCAAGCCCATCTTCCAGCATCCGGCCTAAATCACACATGGCCAACGCGTTGCCTTTCGGCCAACGCGTTGCCTTTCTCCGCCTCAGCGTGAAACAGTTGAAATGCCTGATCAAGATCTTGATGCTGATTTTCATTGCCGAATAGGAAACAACGTGCCCGGCGATAGGACTCGTTCCACTCCATATATGGCTTTGGGATATTCGGCAGTGCGTCATCCCATGGCAGATCAGCTGGAGTAGGATCGATACAGGACGGGTCGTTCTCCCACAGTGGCTCTGCTTCTGGAAGGAAGAAGGCATCAGCCTCGGACTCCTGAAAGGCTCCATCTTCGCTATCCAATCGCGGGATCGTTTGAGCTTCGTCCCCCAACCGCGCTGCCTCCTGGATCACCAGGTTTTTGATCTGCCGGAACTCCTTTTGTTCCGAAAGCGGAATCCGTTCTGGGAGATCGTCCCGGTAGGTGTGCAGCACCTCCTCCCGCAGAGCATACCAATGACGATAGGCTTCCGACACCGCTGGGTCCCTTGCCAGCTCCTCTACAATTTCATCCACCAGCTTTTTTACCGGCGCTTTCAGATAGCCGTACTGCTTCTTGCCGCTGGTGACGCGAAGCTTTTGTGCCAGCTGAAGCAGGAGCGGTTCCAGATCGGAGGATTGGGACGGTCCCTCCCGCATTTTTCGAATGGCATTTTGCACAGCGGTCTGGCTCTCCCGCACCAGATCCTCCCGGCGCTGGGTCTGCCGTTTATAGATCTCGGTGAGGTCTTGCCGGAAGATATCCCGCGCCAGCACCGAGCGTATCTGTGCCAGCCCCTCTTGGGTGAGGTACCCTTTAGAAGGATCGGCGCTGTAGCAGACCATGTGAACATGGGGATGGTAGCCTTCGTTGTGGAAGGCTGCGTACCAGCGAAAGTCCGGGAAGGGGATTTTCATTGCCTCTGCCACTTCTGGAGCGCGGGCGCGCAGCAGGGCCTGCCACTGTTCCCAGTGGTCGTATCCCAACCGCACCGCATCCTCCCGCCGCAAAGAGAGGATGGGCGTCCATATATTGCCGG
>CAJFKV010000089.1 GCA_904387055.1 Candidatus Heteroruminococcus faecigallinarum
TCCAAATCCCACGGCGCCGGCCCCGACGAGTTCCTGCTCACGGTCATCTTCCGGGACTTTTTCCTGTAGCTATGGGGTTAATGGTGGAATGTTTGATGAGGCAGTCTGTATCAATACCGACCGGATTTACGATTCTGTCACCGATAAAGACTGTATTGAAAACCTGCGGGTTTACTTCACCAATATCGCCCAGAACGTGATCGACCACGCCACCAGCGTCAAATGCACCGAGGTGAAGATCATCAACGTATACATGGATGTGGAACCGGTTCCCTTCAACAAGGGCTTCTACTCGGTGGATATGACCTTCTACTTTGCGGTGACGGTCAACGCCGTCACCAACCCCAGCTGCCAGCCCACCACCGTCACCGGCGCGGCCACCTTCCAGAAAAAGGTGATCCTTTATGGCAGCGAGGGCAACGTGAAGACCTTCCGGTCGGACAACAACCAGGACTGCCTCTGCCCGGACAACGTGGTTACCCCCAAGGCCGCTTTGCAGGCGGTGGATCCCATCTGCCTGTCCACCCAGCTGCTGGACTGCTGCTGCAACTGCAATGACTCCTGCGACCTGCCTCCCTGTCTCTGCCGGTACTTTGACGGGGACTTCAGCGGCGTCCACGCCTGCAAGCGGGTCTTTGTCACCCTGGGGCTCTTCACCATCGTCCTGATGGAGCGGGCCTCCCAGATCATGATCCCCGCCTACGACTTCTGCATCCCGGATAAGGAATCCTCGGTCAACGGCAACAGCACCGAGGACCCCTGCTCCCTCTTCCAGAAGATCAAATTCCCCACCGACGAGTTCTTCCCTCCCAAGCTGTCCACCTGACGGCTGGGGGGTCTCCTTTCTCACAAAACGGCGCCCGTCAACCGGCCGGTTGGCGGGCGCTGGTTTGCTTCGGTTATACGGCGGGGGTGGCTGTCTCCTCCCCGTTTCGCAGGATCTTGTCCATGGCTTTCCCCTTTGCCAGCTCATCCACCAGCTTGTCCAGGCAGCGGATCTGCCGCATCAGCGGGTCCTCGATGGTCTCCACCCGGCAGCCGCACACCACCCCGCGGATCTGGGTATAGTTGGGGTGGATGCGGGGCGCCTGGCGAAAAAACGTCCCGTAGTCCACATCCTTCGCCAGCTGCCGGGCAAGGCCCTCCTGGTCATAGCCGGTAAGCCAGCAGATCACCTGGTCCACCTCCTGGCGGGTGCGGCCCTTTCTCTCCCCTTTGGCCACCAGCAGGGGATATACCTTGGCCAATTTCATGGCAAATACCTGTTGATCCTTCACGATTTTCCTCCCTCCACCGTCGTTTTCCACGGGGACCGGCTCAGAGAATGGTCTCCATCCCCACCTTCTGGGGCTTGAGGCCGCAGTGCTCATAGAAGCCCATGGCCTTGGGGTTGCAGCTCCACACATTGAGGGTCAGGTTGTAGCAGCCCTGCTCCTTGGCAAAGGCTTTGACCGCTTCATAGAGGCGGCGTCCCAGGTGCCGGCCCCGGAGGTCCTCGTCGACGCACAGGTCGTCGATGTAGAGGGTCTTGATGTCGGTGAGGATGTTGTCGTTGGGGTGCTCCTGAAAGATGCAGAAGGCATAGCCCAGCACCTGGTCCTCCTCACCCGCCGCCACAAAGATGGGCCGGCTGTCGTCGTGGATCAGGGCCCGCAGCTGCTCGTCGGTATACTTCTTTCCGCCCCGGCGGAAGAGATCCGGCCGGCCCAGGTGGTGCACCATATTCACCTGAACCAGCAGCCGGTTGATCCCGTCCATGTCCCGTTCCTCTGCCCGTCGAATGGTCATCACAAAACCTCTCTCCTTCCCGTCTTCACATCTTTCTTCAAAAAACCCGCTCCGTCACCGGCCGATCCCATACCGCTGGGCCCAATAGGACCGCAGGTCCGAGCCGATGCGGATCAAGTCCTGGGTAAGGGGCTCCCGGGGATGGGCCAGGAGGGCGGCGGCCTCCCCTTCCTCCACAAACCGGCCCTCCTGCATCACCACCAGCCGCCGGCAGATCCGCCCCGCCAGCAGGATGTCGTGGGTCACCATGAGGAAGGCCATTCCCCGCCGGTGGGAGGCGTCCTGGATCACCTGGGCCACCTCCTCCTTCACCTCCTGGTCCAGCATGGAGGTGGGCTCGTCCAGAACCAGCAGGCTGGGCTGGAGGATCACCGCCCGGGCGATGCTGACCCGCTGCCGCTCCCCGCCGCTCAGCTGGGCGGGCCGCCGCCCGGCATACCGGGCAGGGTCCAGCCGCACCGAGGCCAGCGCCTCCTCCACCTGGGGCCGGCAGTCCTTCGTGCGGCGGGCCCGGCCGGAAAAGAGCAGAGGCTCGGCCACAATCTGCTCCACCGTCATGGAGGCGCAGAGGCTGGCGTAGGGGTCCTGCCCCACAAAGCCCACTGTCCCCGTCCGCTCCACGGTCCCCCTGTCCGGGGAAAGAAGGCCCAGAATCATCCGGACCAGGGTGGTCTTGCCGCAGCCGCTGGTGCCGATGATACCCAGGGAGTCCCCTTCCTCCAGAACGAGGGACAGATCCTGGGCCGCCGGGACCGGGACCTGCTGCCGCCCCTCCCGGCGGGAAAAGGTTTTGTAGAGATGCTCCGCCCGCAGGCAAACGCTCATACCAGCTCCACCCTCCTGTCGCAGAATTGATCCCCCAGCCGCCCGTCGTGGCTGATGAAAAGGATGGCCATCTCCCGCCGGGCCTTCAGCTGGAGGATGGTGCCCAGCACATCCGCCTCGATCTGGATATCCAGGCCGGTGGTGGCCTCGTCCAGAATCAGGAGCCGGGGCTGGTAGCAGAGGGCCAGGGCGATGGCCGCCCGCTGCTTCATCCCCCCGGACAGCTGATGGGGATAGCTGCCCAGCACCCGCCGGTCCAGGTGCACCAGGTCCATCAGCTCCTCCTCCCGGCGGGCGCAGGCCTCCTGGGAGAGGGAGGGATCCTCCAGGAGGAACATCTCCCGGAGGGTACGCCGGATGGTGAAGACCGGATTGAAGGTGGTCATGGAGGACTGGGGCACCAGGGCGATCTGCCGCCAGCGAAGGTCCGCCAGCACCCTCTCCCCGCACCGGAGCAGGTCCACCCCGTCAAACAGGATGGTCCCCCCATCGGCAGTGGCGTTGAAATCGGGGAGCATCCCCATAAGGGCGGCGGCGATGGTGCTTTTTCCCGCCCCGGACCGTCCCCGGAGGCAGAGGATCTCCTCCTGTCCCAGGTCAAAGCTGACCGGGGCAAAGACCGGCTCCCGGCTGTCCAGGTACCGGATGGACAGGTCCCGCACCTGCAAAAGAGCTTCCGTCATCGGCTCTGCCTCCTTTCCCCGCCGGTCTCCTCCAGGCCATAGCTGATCATCATCAGCGCCAGGCACACCAGGCAGATGCACAGCCCCGGGGGCACCACCCACCACAGCCAGGCACCGGTGATGATGGCGTTTTTGGCCTCGGCGTAGTAGATCATCGATCCCCAGCTCTTGGCCACCGGGTTGCCCAGCCCCAGGAAGCTGAGGGAGGATTCCATCAGGATACCGGTCTTCATCCGGGACACTGTCCAGTAGAGCAGCAAGGGCCGCAGCTCCCGCAGCAGGTGACGGAGGATGATGTACCCATTCCCCGCCCCCATGGCCCGGATGGTCTGGATGTAGGGGGCACTCTTCAGCTGCAGGGTCTGGGAGCGGAGGACCAGCGCCACATGGGGCCAGGACATCACCCCCAGAATGAGGGACATGCTCACCACCCCCGGATTGGTAAAGGCGGACAGGATGATGACCGAGGGGAGAAAGGGGATGGTAAGGAAAAAGGTGGTGACCTTCATGGACAGGCGGTCGACCCAGCCGCCCATCCACCCGCAGCAAACCCCCACCGCCACCGCCAGCACCATGGTGACGGCGGTGGAGAGGGCGCCCACCAGCAGGGAGGTGCGGGCGCCGTAGAGGAGCTCGCTGAGGATGTCCTGGCCGATGTCGTTGGTGCCCAAAAGATGCTGGGGACTGGGCCGTTCAAAGGGGCTGCCGGTAAGGGCGTTCGGGTCGTAGGGAGCCAAGACCCCCGCCAGCACCGCCGCCAGCAGGATCAAAAAAAGGAGAACCAGGCCGGCACGGCCCACACGTTTACTGGTCATCGGCAGCCTCCATGGTGGGGTCGATCTTCTTGTAGCACACATCCGCCACAAAGAGGGCGGCGATGGTGAGGAGAGAAGAAAGCAAAAAGGTGTACTGGATCAAGGGATAATCCCGGGCGGAGACCGCCTCCTGCATAAGCGTCCCCAGGCCCGGGTAGGAAAACACCGCCTCGATGAGGACCGTCCCGCTCAGCAGGTATCCCACATCCACCATGACGGTGGTGAAGATGGGGATAAGGGTGTTGCGCATCACATACCACAGGGTGATCTGCCGCTGAGGAATGCCCCGCATCCGGGCCATCCGCACATAGTCGGCCCCCGCCGTCCGCAGAACGCTGTACCGGGTGGTGGTAAAGTAGCCCATCATGGAGGTGAGCACCAGGGTAATCAGCGGAAGGGCCAGGTGGTGGAGCACATCTCCCACCAGTGCCAGCCCATGGTAGTCCTCCCACAGGGAGGTGGCCCCATAGGTGGGGAACCACCCCAGCTTCGCCCCAAAGACCGCCAGCAGCAGCAACCCGATCCAAAAGGGCGGCACGGCGCTGATGGCGGTGGTCCCCAGCACCAGGGGAAGATCCCGGCCCTTTTTCCGCCGCAGGGCGGACACCGCCCCCAAAAAGCACCCCAGCAGGCAGGAAAGCACCAGCCCCGACCCGGCCAGCAGCAGAGTCCAGCCGGCGGCGGGGAGAAGCAGCTGGAGGATGGGCATCCGCTTGGAGAAGGAGTTGCCCCAGTTGAGGGTAAACAGGTCCCGCAGATAATAGCCGAACTGGACCGGGAGGGGGTCGTTCAGATGGTAGGCGTCCAGGATGCCCATCCGCTCGGCGGCGGAGAGCTCCTCCACTCCCTCGCTGCCCAGGAGGGTCTTGACCGGGGAGCCGGGAAGCAGGCGGGGGATAAAGAAGTTGGCCACGATGACCACCGCCACCAAAATCAAATAATGCACCACTCTCTTTTTCATCCCGCTTCCTCCTTTCATCCTCATTTTTTGCCCGCTGCCGCGGGCGGGGAGGCGGGCGGCTTCGCCGCCCGTCTGCCGTGCGGGCCTGCGGCCCGCCTGCCGATTTTTTGTGGAGGCGCTCCGCCCTCCACACCTCCCGGGGTTACGGCGGGGCCGCTCCCACCCACTTCCCCGAGGCTGCCGCGGGCGGGTGGGAATCGGTGGTTTTTTCGGAAAGATACCTTTGGGCCGCCTTCGGCGGCCCCTGCCGTATGCGGGGCCGCTCCGCGCCCCGCGCCCCCAGGGTGACTCTTTCTATGGAGAAAGAGT
>CAJFKV010000090.1 GCA_904387055.1 Candidatus Heteroruminococcus faecigallinarum
CGGGGCTGGCCCCGGGTGGAGGGATTGGGAAGGGAGGCTAGCCTCCCTTCCCTGGCTTTCTGGGAACTCTTTCTCCACAGAAAGAGTTCCCCTGGGGGTACGGGGCGCGGAGCGGCCCCGCATACGGCAGGGGCCGCCGAAGGCGGCCCAAAGGTATGTCTCGCAGAGACTACCGGCTCCCACCCGCCCGCGCGAGCCTCTGCAAAGAGGCCAAAAGGCCCGCACGGCAGAAGGGCGGCACAGCCGCCCACAGGCCTGTCTCGCAGAGACTACCAGCTCCCACCCGCCCGCGCGAGCCTCTGCAAAGAGGCCAAAAGGCCCGCACGGAAGAAGGGCGGCGAAGCCGCCCTTGGGAAAATTGCCAAAAGGGGGATGGTTTCACGTGAAACGCCTTTCTTTCCCGGAGGGATTGTGGTATACTGGGAAAGGAATTTGGCGGAAGGGGGCTCCCTATGGGAAAAATCATCTCCATTGCAAATCAAAAAGGCGGCGTGGGCAAAACCACCACGGCGGTCAATCTGGCGGCGGCTCTGGGAGAGCTGGGCCGGAAGGTGCTGCTGGTGGACTGCGACCCCCAGGGGAACGCCACCAGCGGCTTTGGGGTAAACAAGCGGGAGATCCAGGTTTCCACCTACGATCTGCTCATTGCCAGCGCCCAGCCGGAGGAAGCGATGGTCCGCCGGGTAAGCCGGGGGGTGGACCTGCTCCCCTGCAACATCTCCCTGGCGGGGGCCGAGATCGAGCTGGTGGAGATGGAGAACCGCACCATGCGGCTGCGGGCCCCGCTGCTGAAGATGAAGCCCCAGTACGATTTTGTGCTGATCGACTGCCCCCCTTCCCTGGGGCTGATTACCCTCAATGCGCTGTCGGCCAGCGACACCATTTTGATCCCCATCCAGTGCGAATACTACGCCCTGGAGGGACTCAGCCAGCTGATGGCCACCCTCCGCCAGGTAAAGCGGATGTACAACAGCGCCATCCAGGTGGAGGGGGTGCTGCTCACCATGTACGACGGGCGGCTGAATCTGACCCTCCAGGTGGTGGACGAGGTGAAGAAATACTTCCCCGGCAAGGTGTTTGCCACCACCATCCCCCGGAACGTCCGCCTGTCCGAGGCGCCCAGCTTTGGGGAGCCGGCGGTTACCTTTGACCGCAGCTCCAAAGGGGCCCGGGCATACTGCGAGCTGGCGGAGGAGCTGCTGGCCCTCCAGCGGAAAAAATCATCGTAAGGAGGCGCGCCTATGGCAAAGAAAGGCGGCTTGGGCAAGGGACTGGAGGCGTTGTTTGTGGACAACGCCACCGCCGACGGGGAACACCTCACCACCCTGCGGATCTCCCAGGTAGAGCCCAATAAAGAACAGCCCCGGCGGGAATTTGAGGCGGCTGCCCTGGGGGAGCTGGCCGATTCCATCCGGGAACACGGCATCTTGCAGCCCCTCATCGTCCGGCCCCTGGAGGGGGACCGGTACCAGATTGTCGCGGGAGAACGGCGGTGGCGGGCCGCCCGGATGGCAGGCCTCACCGAGGTTCCCGCCATTGTCCGAGAGCTGGATGACCTGGTCACCATGGAACTGGCCCTCATCGAGAACCTCCAGCGGGAGGATCTGACCCCCCTGGAGGAGGCGGAAGGCTACCGCTCGCTGATGGAGCTTTACGGCATGACCCAGGAGCAGGTTGCCCGCCGGGTGGGAAAATCCCGTCCGGTCGTCGCCAATGCTCTCCGGCTCCTTTCCCTGCCGGAGGAGGTGCGCCGGACGTTGGCGGAAGGGAAGATCAGCGCCGGCCACGCCCGGGTGCTGGCCGGTGTGGAGGACCCGGAGGAGGCGAAGACCCTCTGCCAGCGGACCATGCGGCAGCATCTGTCGGTGCGGGCCCTGGAGCGGCTGGCCAAGGCCCAGAAGGAGAAGATCCGCCGGAAGGAGACAGCCTCCTCTCCCCTCTGGGGAGAAGAAGATACTTTTTGCCGGGAGATGGAGCTGGCCCTCCAGGAAGCGCTGGGCCGCCGGGTAAGGATTACCCAGAAGGAAGGTGGCGGCGGTACCCTGGAGCTGGAGTTCTTCTCCCGCCCCGACCTGGCCGACCTGGCCAAACGGCTGGAGGAGTAGCCCTCCCCCTGCCCTGTAAAGGAAACAAGAACCGACGATAGAACAACAACGCAAATGGAGGAAGAACACAATGCTGGATTTGAAAGTTATTCGTGCAAACCCCGACATGGTCAAGCAGGCCATGCGCAACCGGAACAAGGACATGGACGCCATGATCGACGAGATCCTGGCCATTGACGCCCAGCGCCGGGAGATCACCGCCAAGGCGGACGCCATGAAGGCCCAGCAGAACAAGGCCAGCAAGGAGATCCCCGCCATCAAGAAGGCGGGCGGCGATGTGGCCCCCATCATGGCCGAGATGAAGAAGCTGGCCGAGGAGGTCAAGGCCTGCGACGATCAGCTGGCCCAGCTGACCGCCAAGCAGGACGAGATCCGGTATTCCATCCCCAATGTTCCACATGAAACGGTCCCGGTGGGCAAGGACGACAGCGAGAATGTGGAGATCCGCCGGTGGGGCGAGCCCCGCCAGTTCCCCTTTGAGGCCAAGGCCCACTGGGACATCGGCGCTGACCTGAAGATTCTGGACCCGGAGACCGCCGCCAAGGTGACCGGCAAGCGGTTCCACTTCTATCGGGGCCTGGGCGCCCGGCTGGAGCGGTCGGTCATCAACTACTACCTGAACACCCACACCGCCCACGGCTACACCGAGGTATTCCCCCCCTTCATGGCCAATAAGGCCTCGATGACCGGTACCGGCCAGCTGCCCAAGTTCGCCGAGGATATGTTCAAGCTGGAGGGGATGGATTACTACCTGATCCCCACCGCCGAGGTCCCGGTGACCAACATGCACCGGGACGAGATTCTGGACGGCAACCAGCTGCCCATCAAGTACTGTGCCTATTCCGCCTGCTTCCGGGCCGAGGCAGGCAGCGCCGGCCGGGATACCCGGGGCCTGATCCGCCAGCACCAGTTCAACAAGGTGGAGCTGGTTCAGTTCGTCCATCCCGACCACTCCTATGAGGTCCTGGAAAGCCTCACCAACGATGCGGAGCGGGTGCTCCAGGGGCTGGGTCTTCCCTACCGGGTGGTGGCCCTCAGCACCGGCGACCTGGGCTTCTCCAGCGCCAAGACCTACGACATCGAGGTGTGGATGCCCTCCTATGGCCGGTATGTGGAGATCTCCAGCTGCTCCAACTTTGAGGACTTCCAGGCCCGCCGGGCGTCCATCCGGTTCAAGATGAATCCCAAGGACAAGGCCCAGCTGGTGCACACCCTCAACGGCTCCGGCGTGGCGGTGGGCCGTACGGTGGCCGCCATCCTGGAAAACTACCAGAACGACGACGGCTCGGTCACCGTGCCGGAGATCCTCCGCCCCTACATGGGTGTGGACGTGATCCGGTAGGAGGCGCTGTATGCTGAATCCGGAAGGAACCTACGCGATTACCCACCGGGTGGAGCTGGCGGAATGCGACCCCAAGGACCGGATGCGCCTGTCCTGGATCATGCGTCTCCAGCAGGAGGCGGGTGAAAAGCAGCTGCTGGAGCTGGGCATCGGCCATCAAAAGCTGTGGGAGGAGGGGATGGTCTTCCTCCTCTCCAAGATGGCGGTCCAGATCCTCCAGACCCCCCGGTACCTCCAGGAAATTGTGGTGGAAACCTGCCCCCTTCCCGTTAAGGGGGCGGCCTTCCAGCGGGAAACGGTGATGACCGACCGGGTCACCGGCCGGAAGCTGGTCCAGATCTACACCTCCTGGATGCTGGTAAATACCAATGATTGGAAAATCCTCCGCCCGGCCGCCTTCCCCTACCCCCTGATCCGGGGGGAGATGGACGGGGACCCCAACCTCTTCAAATGGAAGGTGGATACCCAACAGGGGGAGGTTGTGGGGGTCCGGCCCATCTACTATTCGGACCTGGACAACAACGGCCACGCCAACAACGCGGTCTATGGGGATATTGCCACCGATTTCCTCCCCAAGGGGATCCTGCTGGAAAAAGAGGTGGCCGCCTTCTGGGTCCATTACCAGAAGGAAGGGGCCCTGGGGGAGGAACTGACCATCCACCGGGCAGCGATTGACGAAGATCACTATGACATTTGGGGAGAGGGGCCGGACAGCCGGTGCTTTGAGGCAAAGGTGGCGCTGCGGTAGCCTCTCTTCCCTGCCCCGGCCTCCCCATGGGGAGATCGGGGCTTTTCGTTGGCAGGAAAAAGGAGGTGGCCTGTGGAGTATCAGGTAGAATCCCTGGGGGAAGGGCTGACCATCCGGGTCTCCCCTGCCCACAAGTTTGGGTCCGACGCCATCCTGCTGGCCCATTTTTCCCAGGTGCGGGGCGGCGAAACGGCCTGCGACCTGGGGACCGGCTGCGGCATCATTCCCCTGCTGTGGATGCGGGGGGAGCACCGGCCGGGAAGGGCCTATGGAGTGGAGCTGCAGCCGGAGGGGGCCGCTCTTTTCCAGGGAACGGTGGAGGACAACCGCCTGGAGGGGCGGGTCATCCCCATCCTGGGGGATCTGCGCCGGCGGGAGGATCTTCCCCCGGCGGACAGCTGCACCCTGGTCACCTGCAATCCCCCCTATCAGCCGGCCGGCCACGGCATTCTGAGCCCCGACGGGAGCCGCCGGGCGGCCCGCCATCAGGTGGCCTGTTCCCTGGAGGAGGTATGCGAAGCGGCGGCCCGGCTTCTCCGGTTCGGGGGGAGGTTCTGCCTCTGCCAGCGGCCGGAGCGGCTGGTGGATGTGCTGACGGCCATGCGCCAGGCGGGCCTGGAGCCCAAGCGGCTGCAGCTGGTCCAGCAGAGGCCGGAGAAGGCCCCCTGGCTGATCCTATGCGAGGGAAAAAAGGGGGCCAAGTCCTTTTTGCGGGTGCTGCCGCCCCTGCTGATGGAAGACGAAGCGGGCGGCCTCTCCCCCCAGCTGCGGGAGATTTACCGCCTGCCGGCGGAGGGCTTTCCACAAGGGTAACCTCAAGCAGTGGAAAACCTTTCAGGGGCGGCTTCGCCGCCACTACCGAGCGGGCCTGCGGCCCGCCTGCCGGTTTTCTGCCCGCTGACGCGGGGGGTGGGAATCGGTGACCTTCTGCCGAGGGCGGGGGTGGGCGGCTTCGCCGCCCTTCTGCCGTGGCCGGGCTGCGCCCGGCCCTCCCGTAAACGGGGGCGCTCCGCCCCCCGGACCCCCAGGGGAACTCTTTCTGTGGAGAAAGAGTTCCCAGAAAGCCAGCCAAGGGAGATCCCTTGGCAATCCCCGCCG
>CAJFKV010000091.1 GCA_904387055.1 Candidatus Heteroruminococcus faecigallinarum
GCCGGTTTGGGCTTCCTGCTGGCCATGGTGCTCTTTGCCGGTGTCCGTTCCCGGATTGCCGCGGCAACCAACGTGCCCAAAGCATTCCAGGGAATGCCCATCACCCTGGCGGCGGCGGCCATTGTGTCGGCGGCGTTCATGGGATTCTCCGGCATCATCGACAATCTGTTTAAGTAGTGGGGGAGGGAAAAGAAGATGAGCGCAATTGTAACCCCTGTATTGATCCTGTCGGTCATGGGCCTGCTGGGGGGGCTGCTTCTGTCGGCCGCCGATCACTTCATGGGCGTGAAGGCGGACGAAAAAACCGCCATGGTGCGCGAGTGCCTCCCCGGCGCCAACTGCGGCGCCTGCGGCTTTGCCGGCTGCGATGAATACGCCGCCAAGGCTGCGGCAGGGGAAGCTGCCCCCAATCTGTGTGTTCCCGGCGGCCAGAAGGCCAGCGACGAGATCAGCCAGGTGCTGGGCCTGGCGTCCTCGGCGGTGGAGGAGATGAGGGGGATGGTAGCCTGCTGCGGCACCCAGGAGACCGCCCAGTATGTGATGGACTATCAGGGTCCCAAGTCCTGCCGGGCCTGCAACCTGTTTTATCAGGGGCGGCGCAGCTGTCCCACCGGCTGTCTGGGATACGGGGACTGTGTGTCGGCCTGCTCCTTCGGCGCCATTGGGGTGGTGAACGGCATTGCCGCCATTGACCCTGCGGTCTGTACCGGCTGCGGCGCCTGCGCCCGGGAGTGTCCCAACCACATCATTTCGATGGTTCCCAAGAAGGCCAGCTACTATGTGGCCTGCTCCTCCCATGCCAAGGGCGCTGTCGTCCGCAAGACCTGCTCCGCCGGCTGTATCGGCTGTGGCCTCTGCCAGCGCAACTGCCCGTCGGGCGCCATTACGGTGACCGACAATTTGGCTTCCATCGACCAGTCCAAGTGCACCGGCTGCGGCATTTGTGCCGAGAAGTGCCCCACCAAGTGCATCCGGAAGATGGCGTAGGCGGATCGTCCCGAGACAAAGAATTGGTGCCCGGCGGGGAGTTCCCGCCGGGCATTTCTGCGTTCCGGGCGCGGCATAGAAAAACAGGCGGCCTTCCACAAGGCCGCCTGTTTTTATGTTGGAAGAGGGAAACCCCTCAAAGGGCCTTGCCCTCCCGCTGGGCGTAGTCGCAGCAGGGCGCCAGGACGCATTGGGCACAGTTGGGCCGGCGGGCCACACAGACCGCCCTGCCGTGGATCACCAGCCGGTGGCAGAAATCGTTGGCCCGGTCCATGGGCAGCAGCTGGCGCAGCTCCCGCTCGGTCTTCAGAGGGTCCTTGGTGGTGGTAAGGCCCAGCAGATTGGTGATGCGGATGCAGTGGGTGTCGCAGACCACCGCCGGCTGGCCGTACACATCCCCCAGGATCAGGTTGGCGCTTTTGCGGCCCACGCCGGGCAGCTTCAGCAGGTCGTCCATATTGTCGGGCACCTTGCCGCCAAACTGCTCCACAATCATCTTGGACATGTTGACGATGTCCCGGGCCTTGGTTTTGTACAGGCCGCAGGAGCGGACACATTCTTCAATGTCTTCCACCTTGGCGTTGGCAAAGTCCTCCACCGTGCGGTATTGCTGGAACATCTTCTCGGTGACCAGGTTGACCCGGGCGTCGGTACATTGGGCAGCCAGCCGCACCGAGATCAGCAGCTCATGGGCTTTGCTGGGGTCGTAATCCAGGGAGCAGACCGCATCGGGATATTCCTGCTCCAGCAGGTCCACCGCCTGGTGGGCCTGGCGACGGCGCCGTTCCAATTCTTCCATCTTGATGTCTCCTTCCGGTGGTTGTCCGCTGTCAGCCCAGGAGGGGCAGCACCATGGGCAGAACGCCGAAGGTTGTAATGCCCAAAGCCGCGGCGATAAGAATCAACACAATGGGGTGCATCTTGGGGAAAAGACGATAGAGAAGAAGCAGCACCCCGAAGATGCCCACCGCCCGCAGGTCCAGCCGCTCCAGGAAAGGGGCCTCCCCGTCGAGCAGAAAGGCGCTTTCCGCTACCGTCAGGACAGCGGCGGCGATGAGGGCGACCACCGCCGGGCGAAGAGCGTCCAAGGCCGCCTGCACCAGGGGCTTGTCGCTGATCTTCCCGAACCACTTGGCAATGAGCAGGATAATGAGAAAAGAGGGAAGCACAACCCCCAAGGTGGCCAGGATGCCGCCGGGCAGGCCGCCCATGTGGTTGCCCACGAAGGTGGCGATGTTGATGGCGAAGGGGCCGGGGGTGGATTCGGCAACGGCGATGAAATCCACGACTGTCTCCACATCCAGCCAGCCGTGCTCCACTACCACCTCGGTAATCATGGGGATCATGGCGTAGCCGCCGCCGATGGTGAAGAGGCCGATCTTGAAGAAATTATAGAAGAGAAGCCACAGAATCACGAGGGATCACCCGCCTTTCCCTTCCTGGCGAGGAACAGCTGGCGGAGGATTCCGCAAAGGGCAGTGGAGACCAGCAGGGGAATGGTGCTGACCAGGCCGGTGGCGGCCAGGACAAAGACCAATCCCAGGATGAGGAGATGAAAGAGATCGTTGGGACAGCTTTTTTTCATCTTGACCACAGCCCCCAGGATGAGGATGACCACTGCCGGGCGGATCCCTTCAAAGGCCCAGGCGACCCACCGGTTCTCCATAAAGGCGGTGAAAAAGAGAGAGATGATAGAGATGACAAGAAACGAGGGGAGCACAACCCCCAGAGTAGCAGCCGCCGAGCCAGCCAGCCCACCTACCTTATAGCCGATGAAGGTGGCGCTGTTGATGGCGATGGGGCCGGGGGTAGACTCGGCAATGGCAATGATGTCCAGAATCTCCTGGTCGTCTACCCAATGGTTTGCTTCCACCGCTTCCCGGTGAATCAGAGGGATCATGGCGTAACCGCCGCCAAAGGTGAAGGCCCCAATGCGGAAAAAGGTGGAAAATAGCTTCCAGCATTGGGAAAAACGGTGATCGGTCATGGGCGTCGCTCCTTTCCTCCCCATATTATAGACCAACGGGATAAAAAGTCAATCGTGAATGAAAGAAAGAGACTTTCCGTCATTTATGGAATTGCCCTCCTGTCGTCAAAAATTAGCATGAATAGGGATGGTGAGCGGCATTTTTCTGGTTGTCGGTTGAATACAATCGAGGAAAAATGAATTTTTGCATAGTTTTTTCGTCAATTTTACATTGACTTTTGGATGAAAGATAGTAAAATAGAACTATCCTGATGGATTTTCAGGAGAGAGGAGAAGAAGAAGAATGAGTACAGTATTCTGGACGATACCAATCGCCGGCGCCGCAGCGCTGCTTTGTGCCTGGTGGCTCTCCCACTGGATCGGGAAAAATTCCGACGGAAGCGACCGGATGCGGGAAATTGCCTCCTTTATCCGGTCCGGCGCCATGGCCTTCCTCTTTCGGGAGTATCGGACCATTGTGGTCTTTGCAGTGGTTATGTTTGCCCTGCTGGCTTTTGCGGTGAACCTGGGAACGGCGGGCACCTTCCTGCTGGGCGCCCTGTTCTCGGTTCTGGCCGGATATTTTGGGATGCGGACCGCCACCAGCGCCAATGTACGTACCGCTGCCGCCGCCCAGAAGAATGGCATGAACCAGGCGCTCAAGGTTGCCTTCCGAGGCGGCGCCGTCATGGGCCTGTGTGTGGTGGGCCTGGGCGTGCTGGGTGTCGGCGTGCTCACCATCCTGCTGGGGGTGGAGCATGCGGATATGCTCACCGGCTTTGGCCTGGGGGCTTCCTCCATCGCCCTTTTCGGCCGGGTGGGCGGCGGCATCTACACCAAGGCGGCCGACGTGGGGGCTGACCTGGTGGGCAAGGTGGAAGCGGGTATCCCCGAGGACGATCCCCGCAACCCTGCCGTCATCGCCGATAACGTGGGCGACAATGTGGGCGACGTGGCCGGCATGGGGTCCGACCTGTTCGAGTCCTATGTAGGCGCCATCATCTCCGCCATCACTCTGGCAGTGACGATGGAGGAGGTGGCCCCGGTCAACGGCAGCCTCTTCCCCCTGGCCATCACGGCTGTGGGAATTGTGGCCTCCATCATTGCTGTTTTCATGGTGGGGGGAAAGAGTTCCTCCGACCCTGCCAAGGCCCTCAATATGGGAACCTATCTGAGCAGTGCCATCGTGGTGGTGGTCTCCTTTTTCCTGAGCCGATCCCTCTTTGGTAACCTGAGTGCCTTTATTGCGGTGGTCTGCGGCCTGGTGATCGGCCTGGCCATCGGTGCCATCACCGAGCGGTACACCTCCGGGGACTACAAGGCGGTGAAAAGCATCGCCCAGCAGAGCGAAACCGGCCCTGCCACCACCATCATCGACGGCATGGCGGTGGGGATGCTGTCCACCGTTTGGCCCCTGATCCTGATTGCCCTGGGAATTCTGGTTGCCTACCGGTTTGCGGGGCTTTACGGCATCGCCTTGGCGGCGGTGGGGATGCTGTCCACCACCGGCATTGTGGTGGCGGTGGACGCCTACGGCCCCATCTCGGACAATGCCGGCGGCATCGCCGAGATGTCCCAGCTGCCGGAGAGTGTGCGGGAGATCACCGATAAGCTGGATTCGGTGGGCAATACCACCGCGGCCATCGGCAAGGGCTTTGCCATCGGGTCCGCCGCCCTTACTGCCCTGGCGCTCTTTGTCTCCTACTCGCAGATTGCCCGGATCTCCAGCATCGACCTGCTCTCCCCCTATGTAGTGGCCGGCCTGCTCATCGGCGGCATGCTGCCCTTCCTCTTCTCCGCCCTGACGATGCGGTCGGTAGGCAAGGCGGCGTTCCAGATGATCGAGGAGGTTCGCCGCCAGTTCCGGACCATCCCCGGCATCATGGAGGGGACCGGCAAGCCGGACTATGCCAAGTGTGTGGATATTTCCACCTCTGCCGCCCTCAAGGAGATGATCCTCCCCGGCCTGCTGGCGGTGATCAGCCCCATTGTGGTGGGCCTGGTGCTGGGGGTGGAGGCCCTGGGCGGCCTGCTGGCCGGCTCCCTGGTGACGGGCGTCCTGCTGGCTATCATGATGTCCAATGCCGGCGGCGCCTGGGACAATGCCAAGAAGTACATCGAGGAGGGCCACCACGGCGGCAAGGGCTCGGAAGCCCACAAGGCGGCCGTGGTGGGCGACACGGTGGGCGATCCCTTCAAGGACACCTCCGGCCCTTCCATCAACATCCTGATCAAGCTGATGACCATCGTGTCGGTGGTTTTCCTGCCCCTCTTCCTGCGGT
>CAJFKV010000092.1 GCA_904387055.1 Candidatus Heteroruminococcus faecigallinarum
CCCCTTGGCGAGCTTTCTCCCCTATCTTTCGCGGTCGAAAGATAGGGTCGGGGGGTTCGGGGGGCGAAGCGCCCCCGTCGGGAGGGGCCGCCGCAGGCGGCCCAAAGGTATCTTTCCGGAAAACTACCGGTTCCCACCCGCCCGCGATAGCTTTATGGAGAGTGGAGAGGGCGGAGCCCGGCCACGGAAGAGGCGGCCCGCAGGGCCGCACGAAAAGAAGGCCGCCCCCTGGGGCGGCCTTCTTTTCGCAGAGAGGAGCGTTTCACGTGGAACAAGAGGAATATACCTTGTCCCGGGGGATGCGCACCACATAGCTGACATACTGCTCATCCTCCGTTTGAAGGGTCTCCACCACGAAGCCATTGGCTTTCATGGTGTTGACCGCCTTGGACAGGCTGTTGAAGAGGAGACGGGCATCCCGAAGGATCCGCCGGGACGCGGGACGAACCGGGGCAGGGGAAGGGGCGGCCTGGGCCTGGCACAGCTTCTCCACATACTGTTCCGTCTGGGCGACGGTCAGCTGGCGGCGGATGATCTCCTCCACCGCCGCAGCCTGAAGGCTGTCCTCCAGGCGAAGCACTGCCCGGGCATGGCGCTCGGTAAGGCCCGCCTCCAGGATGCGGCGGCGCAGGGCGGGGCGCAGCCGCAGCAGGCGCAGCTTGTTGGCCACCGCCGGCTGGGACCGGCCCAGCATCCGGGCAACTGCCTGCTGAGACGAGCCGCTGAGAGACAGGAGGCTGGCAATGGCCTCCGCCTCCTCAAAATAGTTCAAATCGGCCCGCTGCAGATTCTCCACCAGTGCCAAGACGGCAGAATCCACCCGTTCCACCGGGCGGACAATCCCCGGCACCGCCTCCATCCCCAGGGCGCGGCAGGCCCGCAGCCGCCGCTCCCCGGCAATCAACTCGTAACGACCGGGATGGGCGCCCGGCCGCACCAGGATCGGCTGCAGCAGGCCGTTGGCGGCAATGCTGGCCGCCAGCTGTTCAATGGCGTCGCTGTCAAAGGTTTTCCGCGGCTGGCAGGGGTTGGCGTCGATCTGCGCGGTGGGGAGCATGACCACCTTCTCCACCGTCTCGGGCTTTTTGGCAGGCCACATCATCTTCCAGGACTCCTTTCCCAGTATGCTGTCCAGAAACAGGCTTGTCCCATCCCTGGACCGGCGGTCTTTCCGGCGGGGACAGGCGGCCGGCCCGCCCCAAAGGAAAATCCGCCGCAATCGTCGATTTTCCGGCGGCGCCATCCGGGCTTTCCGGTCAAAAAAACCCCGTGGCACCTTCTACTGTAAGGATACCACAGGGAGGTAATAATTTCCAATCTTTTCGGTCGCAAAAGCTGACAAAATAGCCTGCCATGCCCATCTAGGCGAGAGGCTGCTTGGCGATTTTTGCAGAGGGGCGGGGGTATTTTGGCGGGGTATGCGATTCTTTTCGGACAACCAGGATGGTGCGGGCGCTGCCGTCGGGAAGGACGGCCGGGAATGCCCGTTCCACCTTGCCGCCCATAACAGCCACCGCCCGGGCGGCCTCCCGCTGCTCCTCCTCCATCTGGCCCCCCTTGAGGGCCAGGAAGGCGCCCCCCACCTTGACAAAGGGCAGGCAGTACTCGCTCAGCTCCCGCAGATGGGCCACCGCCCGGGCGGTAGCCAGGTCAAACTGCTCCCGCAGGGGGGGACGGCGGCCGGCCTCCTCGGCGCGGGCGTGGACACGCCGGGCGGGGATCTCCAGCTCCCGGCACACCTCCTCCAAAAAGATCAGCCGCTTGTTCAGGCTGTCCAGGAGGGTAATCCGCAGGTCCGGGCGGAGGATGGCAAGGGGCAGGGCAGGGAAGCCGGCCCCGGTCCCCACGTCCACCAGGGAGGCGCCCTGGGGAATGGGAACCGCCAGGGCGGGGATCAGGCTGTCCAGGAAATGCTTCACGACGATCTCCTCCGGCTGGGTGATGGCGGTCAGGTTCATCCTCTCGTTCCACTCCACCAGCAGCTGGGCATACCGGTCGAACCGGGCGGTTTGCTCCGGGGAAAGGGAGAGGCCCAGCTTGGCGGCCTCCTCCCGCAGATACCCTTGGTCAATCATGGTTGGTCTTCCTCCTCTGTTCCAGATAGATCACCAGCACCGACAGATCCGCCGGGCTCACCCCGGAGATGCGGCTGGCCTGGCCCAGGCTCACCGGGCGGATCTTGGCGAGCTTTTCGGCCGCCTCCAGCCGCAGCCCCCGCACCTGCCGGTAGTCCAGTCCCTCGGGCAGGCGGACCGCCTCCATCCGCCGCAGCTGCTGCACCTGGGCCTCCTGTTTTTTGATGTATCCCTCGTATTTGATCTCGATCTCCACCTGCTCGGCGGCGTGGGGGTCCAGGGGAGGCCGGCCCGGGTCGAAGGGGGCCAGGTCCCCATAGGCGATCTGGGGGCGCTTGAGAAGCTCCGCCGCCCGGATGCCGGTCTGGAGGGGGGCGGTGCCCTTCGCCTCCAGCATCCCATTGAGGGCCGGGGAGGGGGAGAGGGTGAGCCCCCGCAGCCGGGCCAGCTCCCGGGTTTTCTCCTCCTGCTGCCGGCAGAAGGTCTCCCACCGGCTGTCGTCCACCAGGCCGATCTCCCGGCCGAGGGGGGTGAGGCGGGTATCCGCGTTGTCCTGGCGGAGGAGGAGCCGGTACTCGGACCGGGAGGTCATCATCCGGTAGGGGTCCATGCATCCCTTGGTCACCAGGTCGTCGATCAGGGTGCCGATGTAGGAGCCGGACCGCTCCAGCACCACCGGCTCCTTTCCCTGCACCTGACGGGCGGCGTTGATCCCCGCCACCAGCCCCTGGGCGGCGGCCTCCTCGTAGCCGGAGGTGCCGTTAAACTGCCCCGCCCCATAGAGGCCGGGCACCGTCTTGCATTCCAGGGTGGGGGAGAGCTGGAGGGGGTCCACACAGTCGTACTCGATGGCGTAGGCGGTGCGCATGATCTCCACCTGTTCCAGGCCCTGGATGGTGCGGTACATGGCCACCTGCACCTCCTCCGGCAGGGAAGAGGAGAGGCCCTGGAGGTACATCTCCTCCGTATCGGCCCCCATCGGCTCCACAAAGACCTGGTGCCGCTCCTTGTCGGCAAAGCGGACCACCTTGTCCTCAATGCTGGGGCAGTACCGGGGCCCCACCCCCACAATCTCCCCGCCGTAGAGGGGGGAACGATGGAGATTCCGGCGGATCACCTCATGGGTGGCGGAATTGGTATAGGCAATGTGGCAGACCGCCCGGTTCTGCAGCGGGCCCCGGGTCTGGAAGGAGAAGGGCACCACCGGCTCGTCCCCCTCCTGCACCTCCAGGCGGGAGAAGTCGATGGAGGACCGGGACACCCGGGCGGGGGTCCCGGTCTTGAACCGGCGCAGAGAGAGCCCCAGCCGGAGAAGGGCCTGGGTGAGGGCCTTGGCCGGGTGGGAACCGTCGGGGCCGCTCTCCTGGGAAAATTCCCCCACAAAGATCTTCCCCCCCAGGTAGGTGCCGGTGGCCACAATGGCCGCCCGGACCCCGTACACCGCCCCCATGGCGGTCACCACCTGGCAGACGGCGCCGGTGTCGTCGGTGCGGATGTCCACAATCTCCCCCTGCTTCACCGTAAGGCCGGGCTGCCGCTCCAGGACCGATTTCAGATAGCAGTGGTACCGCACCCGATCGGCCTGCACCCGGAGGGAATGGACCGCCGGCCCCTTTCCCCGGTTGAGCATCCGGCTCTGGAGAAAGACGGCGTCGGCGGCCTTGGCCATCTGCCCTCCCAGGGCGTCGATCTCCCGGACCAGGTGGCCCTTGGCGGTCCCGCCGATGGAGGGGTTGCAGGGCATATTGGCAATCTGATCCAGGGAGAGGGTAAAGAGGATGGTTTTGGCCCCCAAGCGAGCCGCCGCCAAGGCGGCCTCCACCCCGGCATGACCGCCCCCGATCACCGCCACCTCATACTGTCCGGCCATATACTCCATCCAACCAAACAACTCCTTTCATCCGTGCAAGTTGCTACCGTGCGGCCTTCGGCCGCCTGCCGATTCTCCACTCTACATAAATCTATCGCGGGCGGGTGGGGATCGGTAGTCTCTGCGAGACGGGCTTTTTGGGCCGCCTTTGGCGGCCCCTCCCGGCGGGGGCGCTTCGCCCCCCGGACCCCCCGACCCTATCTTTCGACCGCGAAAGATAGGGGAGAAAGCTCGCCAAGGGGGCATCCCCCTTGGCTCCTCCTAGGGAAAAGGTCTCGCTCCGCTCGCCCCTATCCGACGGGGGCAAAGCCTCATCAGGCACGGGACTGCCTATCCAGGAGGCGACTACCGAGAATCGTTCCCCGCCGTGGGTCTTGATTGACAGGTCACCAGGCAAACAGCAGAGTTTTTGCCTCAGGGTGTCACTGCCGGCAGTCCAGCCTGCGGGTATCATCAATATTCTTCTGAGTACAGTGCAGGCACATGTCCCATTTTGGTTGGGACGTGTCGTTTTTTCGGTTTCCCCGTTTCTCTCTGCTGACAAGTTCTCACCCAGGTGGGCGTGGCTCGGTGACCATCCTGGTGTGTGGATGCAGTTCCATGATAGAAGCATATTGGCGCCGGGTACTGCGCCAGGACGAATGGCGTGCAGGTTCCCTTTTCTGAAACGCGGCAGGGCGAATGCCATCTGCCGCTCTCCCCTCCAGGGGTGACAGGAGATTTTTAGAGCCGCAGGCGGAGAAAATCGACGT
>CAJFKV010000093.1 GCA_904387055.1 Candidatus Heteroruminococcus faecigallinarum
CTTGGCTGGCTTTCTGGTGACTCTTTCTCCATAGAAAGAGTCACCCTGGGGGCGCGGGGCGCGGAGCGGCCCCGCCGTAACCCCGGGAGGTGTGGAGGGTGGAGCGCCTCCACATAAATCGGCAGGCGGGCCGCAGGCCCGCACGGGAGAGGGCGGCGAAGCCGCCCACAAACCCGCCTCGCAGAGACTACCGGTTCCCACCCGCCCGCGGTAGCCTCGGGGGAAACTGGGGGCAGCGGCCCCGCCGTAACCCCGGGAGGTGTGGAGGGCGGAGCGCCTCCACATCACGGGAGGGCCGGGCGGAGCCCGGCCACGGGAGAGGGAGGCGAAGCCGCCCACAAGTCCGTCTCGCAGAGACCAGCAAACAGCAAACTCGTAACAATAGAAATCCCATCAATCCAAGGAGGATCTGGTATGGACAACAAAGAACGATTCATTGCGGTATTTCAGGAGAAGATCACCCGGGAGGGAGCGGCCCCTCTGTTGGAATGGATGGAGAAAACCGATTTCTTCACGGCGCCGGCCAGCACCCGGTTCCACGGGGCCTGCGAAGGGGGGCTGGTGCTCCACAGCCTGAACGTGTATGACGTGATGATGGAGAAGCACTTTGAGGAAGGGCAGGACAACCCGGAAAGCTTCGCCATCTGCGCCCTGCTTCACGACCTGTGCAAGGCCCAGTATTATAAGGTATCCACCCGGAATGTGAAGAACGAGCAGACCGGGCAGTGGGAAAAGGTGCCGTACTACACGGTGGAGGACGCCTTCCCCTACGGCCACGGGGAGAAGTCGGTCTTCCTCATCGAGCGGTTCCTGCGCCTCCGCCCGGCGGAGGCCACCGCCATCCGGTGGCACATGGGCGGGTTTGACGACGCCGCCCGGGGCGGCTGCCACGCCATCAGCCTGGCCTATGACCGGTATCCCCTGGCAGTGAAGCTCCACCTGGCCGACCTGGAGGCCACCTATCTGCGGGAGAAGGGGACCTCCTCAGTTCCCCGCCGGTAACGCCGATAAGAGTTCACAAGGGCCCCGGAAGCAGCGCTTCCGGGGCCCTTCTTGGCATGAGAGTATTTGCGGAGCCTTCTCCTGCGTCCCCTAGGGCTGCTGGCGGTTCTCCAGCATGGTGTAGAGCCCCATCTCCTCAAAACCCAGCCGCCGGTAGATCCGGCCGGCCGCCGGGTTGTCGTAAAAGAGGCAGAGAAACTCCATCCCGCCGGACAGGCAGTAGGTGCACAGGCGGGAGACCAGGGCGGAGGCAAGCCCCTGGCGGCGGAATTCCGGCGCCGTCGCCACGCCGCCCACCATGGCGCCCCGGGTGCATTCGGAGGTGGTGGAGGCCACCGCCGCCAGCCGTCCGCCGGAAAAGGCGCCGAAGGTCCGGCCGCCCCCCAGCAGATTCATCCGCACCTCCCGGATGGCCTGTTCCTCCCGGCCCCGGTAGAGGGGGGCAAACTGCTCCACCTCCAGGTAGAGATGCACGATGTCCGGGGCGTGCTCCGGTCCCAGCTGGGAGACGGACACATGGGGCGGCAGCGGCTCGTCCCACCGGGGATACCGATCCAGCCGGGCAAGATAGGTGTGGCGCACCGCCCGCCGCGGGAAGAAAGAGGCCATCGGGTCCACCACCTGGCTCTTTCCGGAGAGGACGTTGAAAGGGGCCTGATTCATAAGGGCGGCCACCTCCTCCCGATAGAAGGCCCCTTCCCGGCTGTACAGCACATAATTGTCCAGATACCGCAGCAGCAGGCACCGCCACCGGTCCCCTTCCTCCTGGGCAAAGACCTCCAGATCCGGGTGATCAAAGCCGAAATTCTCCACGTCTCCCAAAATAAAAAGGTTGTATTCCGGTTCCTGGGAGACATACTCCATCACCCGGGAACGGTCCTGTTCGGTCAGCTTCCGCATGGCCATCCTCCCTTCCTATTGAAACCGCCCCTTCTTTGTAGGAGGAGGCGGTTGTGTGGGTTCCTTTCTTCTGCCGCCTGTACAAGAAAAGCAAAAGGGGAAAATGAGAACCATTTTCCCGAAGCGAGCGCCCGCCTGCGGACCGGCGCTCTGGGCCGGCTTTGCGATTATTATACCACCTTTTGTCAAGAAAGTATAACCGCTCCGGCCCGGCGCAGACTAACAAGCAACACAATCCTGCATGGGGGAAGGGAGGCAGATGGTTGAAGAAGGTTCTGCCGTGGCTCGCCGGCCTGCTGACCGGCTTTTTGGGCGGCCTGCTGGGAGGGGGCGGCGGGCTGGTGGCGGTTCCCCTTTTACGGGTCTGCGGCCTGGAGGGGAAGGAGGTCCATGCCACCTCCCTGGCGGTGACCCTTTCCCTCTCCTGCCTCTCCGCCTGGCTCTATCTCCGGGCCGGGCGCCTGGATCTCATGAGCGCCGCCCCCTATCTGCCGGGCGGCCTGGCCGGGGCATTGGCCGGCGCCCTTCTTCTGCGAAAAGCCAATCCCCGCCTCCTGCGGCTCCTCTTTGCCGGGCTGCTTCTTGTTTCCGGCGGGAGGCTGCTCCTGGGATAGGGTCAAGGCCTGGGGATCTCTCCTGCCCGGGAAGCTGCCCGGGCCTTTTGGAGGTCTGCCCTCTCGGCCCAAGGAGCGCCACGGGGGAGGAAAGGAGGAGAAAGATGGAAAGAATCTGGCAGACGGCAGCGGCCTTTGGGGCGGGGGCCCTGGGGGCCATGGGCCTTGGGGGAGGGAGCCTGCTGCTGCTCTATCTGACGCTGGCGGCAGGGGTGGAACAGCTGGAGGCCCAGGGGATCAACCTGCTGTTCTTTCTGCCCACCGGGCTGCTGGCGGTCTCCCTCCACAGCCACAGCCGGCTGATCCGGTGGAAGATCGCCCTGCCCGCCATTGCCGCCGGGCTGGCGGGGGCGCTGGCAGGGTCCTGGGGGGCGGGCCTCCTGCCCCAGGAGTGGCTGCGAAGGCTGTTTGGCGGCTTGGTGCTGACGCTGGGAGTACGGGAGCTGTGGGCGGCGAGAAAGCGGCCGGGGGGACCGCCTCCCCCGGTCGGATGATTTTCCTTTTTGGGCTGTATATTTCCCCCGGCAAAGGCCCACACTAGGGTCGGAGGTGTTATACCACATGAGTGCAAATCATCGCAGCAATTCCGGCGGCCTGGCCCGTTTTCTGTCGGGCAAAGGTTTTTACGTGGTGCTGGCTGCCTGCCTGCTGGGGGCCGGGACTGCCGCCTGGAGCGCCGCCACCCGGGCAATCGACCAGGTTCAGCAGGAAAACAGCGGGGTGGTTCAGGAGCTGCCCCAGGCGGAAGGGGAGGAATCGCAATGGGTAGAAGAGCATCAGGTGGGACAGGCGATTCCCGACCTGCCCAAGGAGGAATCTGGATCCTCCGAGGAACCGTCCTCCTCATCCAGCTCCTCCTCTTCGCCTTCCTCCTCCGAAGAATCCTCCGAACAGCCCGTACAGCCCGTGCAGTCCGTACAATCGGAGAAGCCGCCGGTATCGGTCTTCGTCTTGCCGGTGGAGGGACAGGTTCTGGCCTCCTATTCTGACGGGCAGCTCACCAAGAACGAGACGCTGAAGGTATGGCGCACCCACGACGGGGTGGACCTGGCGGCACAGATCGGCGATCCGGTTGTCTGCGCAGCGGACGGCACCGTCTCCCGCCTGTATGAGGATCCCCTGTGGGGCCGGACGGTGGAGATCTCCCACGAGGGCGGGTTGACCTCGGTCTACTGCGGCCTGGGGGAGGCCGCCAGCCTGACCGAGGGGCAGTACCTTGCCGCCGGCACCCAGGTGGGAACGGTGGGCATCTGCCCGGCAGAACAGCTGGAGGAGCCCCATCTTCACTTTGCCATGAAGGCGGACGGCCAGTGGGTGGATCCCCTGGCCACCATGGGAAAGCTTCCCCAATAAATCACCGTTTCATCGGCTGAGGCCGCCCCATGGGCGGCCTTTTTCTCTAATGCTTTAGCAAAGAAGTCCCAGCGTCTTGCCGCTGGGACTTCAAAAGCCGCCGGCTATGCCGGTGGGACTTAAAAGCTTAAGCAAAAGCAACGCCGAAGCTGCTATAATGGTGAATGTTCAAGCCACCAAAAAAGCAGAAAGGACGTTGCTTTATGGCAAACAGTTTA
>CAJFKV010000094.1 GCA_904387055.1 Candidatus Heteroruminococcus faecigallinarum
GTGACTCTTTCTCCATAGAAAGAGTCACCCTGGGGGTGCGGGGCGCGGAGCGGCCCCGCCGTAACCCCGGGAGGTGTGGAGGGCGGAGCGCCTCCACATCGCGGGAGGGCCGGGCGGAGCCCGGCCACGGCAGAGGGCGGCGCAGCCGCCCACAATCCCGCCTCGCAGAGACCACCGGTTCCCACCCGCCCGCGTGAGCCTCTGCAAAGAGGTTAGAAGGGGGCGCGGGGGAATCCCCCCACATAAATTTGTGAAAAAGAGGGAAAATCCCCCAGATGGGTGCAAAAGTGCTTGACAAGGGAGTTTGTTGTAGGCTATAATACCATATTGCAAGGCTATAACCGAAAGGGCGGTGAATGATACATGTGGAGAACCTATCAGCCGAAGAAGCTGCAGAGAAAGAAAGTGCACGGTTTCCGGAAGAGAATGGCTACCGCCAACGGGCGCAAGGTGCTGGCCCGCAGAAGAGCCGCTGGCAGAAAGCGTTTGAGCCATTAGTCGTAAGGCCACAAGTTGCTTGTGGCTTTTCTTTTTAGGCGGGAATTTTGCCGCCAGCAAAGGACCAGGGGGAGGCTGCCATGCTCTTTACCGAGCCGATTATCCAGAATAAGGACTTCCTGCGCCTGTACCGGAAAGGCGCCTCCTGGGTGCATCCCATCCTGGTGACCTATGCGGCCCGCAACCGGCTGGGCCGCAACCGGCTGGGGCTCACCGCCAGCAAGAAGGTGGGCTGCGCCGTGGAGCGCAACCGCTGCCGCCGGATTATCCGGGAGGCCTACCGCCTGCTGGAGCCGGGGCTCACCCCCGGGTGGGACATTGTGTTTGTTGCCCGCACCCGGACCAAAGGCTGTTCCATGAACCAGATCCATCAGGTGATGGAGGGGCACCTGCGCCAGTTGACCACCCCTCCCGTCAAGAAGCGATGAAACAGCTGCTCATTGGGATCATCCGGTTTTACAAGAAATACATCTCGCCGGCGCTGCCGCCGGCCTGCCGGTTCCACCCCACCTGTTCCGTCTACGCCATCCAGGCCATTGAGCGCTTTGGGGTGCTGCGGGGCGGGTTATTGGCCGTTTGGCGGATCCTGCGGTGCAATCCCTTCTGCAAGGGAGGGAACGACCCCGTGCCCGAGACCTTCCGCCTGCCTCCCTGGCGCCGCGCCTAGGGACAGGCTTCCATCCCCTTGGCATTCACCGAGCCCGAGGACGTGCCCGGTTCACCATATACCCCCCCGGCCTGCCGCTGATGGGCGGGCCACACCCTTTGCGCACGCCTCACGCAGGGCCACTTCTTCGCCGGCGGAGGACAACACCGATTTGGAGGAACGCTTATGAATTTGATCTATTCCATCCTGGGCTATCCGCTGGGGTTTGTCATGTGGTTCTGCTACAAGATTATCCCCAACTACGGCCTGGCGCTGATCCTGTTTGCCTTCATCGCCAAGGCTGCCATGCTGCCCCTGGGCATCAAGCAGCAGAAATCCACCGTCAAGATGCGGATCTTTCAGCCCAAGGTGGCCGAAATCCAGAAAAAATACGCCAATAACCGGGAGAAGATGGCCGAGGAGCTGAACGCCCTCTACGCCGAGGAGGGCTACAGCCCCACCGCCGGCTGCCTGCCCATGATTATCCAGTTCATCATCCTCTTCGGCCTCATCGACGTTATCTACAAGCCTCTGACCCACATCGTCCGGCTGAGCAGCGAGGTGATTGCCCAGGCCACCGACATCGCCACCCAGGCGGGGTTCCTGGCCAATCTGGGCAACAGCTTTTCGTCCCAGATCGCCCTGGTGGGCGCGGTGCAGCAGCACCCCGACGCCTTTGGCGCCCTGGGCAGCGACGTCATTACCCAGATCTCTTCCCTGGACCTGAACTTCCTGGGCCTCAACCTGGCCGAGGTGCCCTCCTTTGGCTTTAACATCCTGTTCCTTATCCCCATCCTCTCGGCGGTGACCTCCCTGCTGCTGTCCCTGGTCACCATGAAGACCACCGCCGCCATCACCAAGGGGACCCCCGGCGCCGGCGCCACCAACGTGATGATGATGGTGATGATGCCCCTGATGATGCTGTGGTTCACCGCCAGCGTCCCCGCCGGCGTGGGTATCTACTGGACCATCTCCAATGTGTTCTCCATGGTGCAGAGCGTCTTCCTCAACAAATTCTATAATGTGAACGATCTGGCCGAAAAGGAACTTGCCGCTCAGGAGGAGCGGAAGGCCAAGGAACGGGAGGCCAAGCTGGAGGCCCGCCGCCGCGCCCGGGAGCTGGAAGGCACCGAAGCGGCCAAGGCCCTGAGCCAGAAGGAGATTGACCGGCAGCGACTGGCCGAGGCCCGCCGCCGTATGGCCGAAAAATACGGCGAAACCTACGAAGACGAATCCGATTCCAAGAAGTAACCGTCGATGGAAATGGAGGAATAGACCGTGTTGAAGGAAGTTATCGCCACTGGCAAAAGCGTGGATCAAGCCATTGACAGCGGCTGCCAGGAGCTGGGCATTGCCCGGGACGAGGCACAGTTTGAAATCATTGACCTGCCCCGGAAGGCATTTTTCGGCCTGAAGGTGGTTCCCGCCAAGGTGCGGGTATATGTGGAGCTTCCCGATCCCAAGCCGGTGCAGGAGGCGAAGCCTCCCAAGAGCGAGGCTCCCCGGCAGCCTCGTGCCCCCCGGCCCCCCAAGGAGAAGAGCGAGAAGGCTCCCCGGCCGGAAAAGGAGAAGACCCCCGCCGCCCCCAAGGCGCCCCGGGAGGAAAAAGGGGAGGAGGAGCCCATTCCCGTGCCGGTGCCCCAGGAGGAGCTGGAGCCGATGGTTCCCACCCCCGAGCTGGAGGCGAAGGCTGCCGCCGCGGTGGCCTATGTGACCGAGGTTCTCCACGCCATGGGGAATGATTCGGTGGAGGTAACCCCCAAGTTCACCCACAACGGCGTGTCTCTGGTGCTGACCGGGGCGGATCTGGGGGTGGTGATCGGCCGCCGGGGCGAGACCCTGGATGCCCTTCAGTACCTGTCGGGTCTGGTGGCCAATCGCTTGGAAGGCGACTACCTGCGGGTGACCATCGACAGCGGCAATTACCGGGAGAAGCGGGAAAAGACCCTGGGTGACCTGGCCCACAAGCTGGCGACCACCGCTGTCCGCACCGGCCGCAGCTACACCCTGGAGCCGATGAACCCCTATGAGCGCCGGATCATCCATGCGGCGGTTTCCCGCGTCAAGGGAGCGACCTCCTCGTCGATTGGGGAAGAGCCCAACCGCCGGGTGGTTATCAAGCCTACCGTCCCGCCGGAAGGCGGCAGCAAGAGCGGCGAGCGCCGCAGCCGTGGCGGACGGAGCAGAGGAGGCCGCGGCGGCCGTGACCGGGACCGCCGTGGTGACCGCCGGGATCGTGGGCCGCGCCCGCCCAAGGGGGATCGCGCTCCGGAGGAACGGGTGGACCGTGCCCCCCGGAACCTGGACGATTATCCCATCCCCCCGCGGGAGGAACTGCCCCAGGAGGAGCCGAAGCCGGCTCCCGCCGCTCCTAGGGTGGACAAGCCCCTGGAGGAGAGCGAGCTGGGCGGCGTCCTCTACGGAAAGATTGAGTTGTAAGGCGATGTGCCAAGGGCCGGGGAGCGTTTCCCAAGGAGACGCTCCCCGGCCCTTTTGTTTTGGTCCGCTGCCAGGGGGGCGGTGGTCTCTGCGAGACGGGCTTGCGGGCGGCTGCCCCCAGTTTCCCCGAGACTACCGCGGGCGGGTGGGGATTGGTAGTCCTCTGCCGAGGGCGGGGGGCGGGCGGCTTCGCCGCCCTCTCCCGAGCGGGCCTTCGGCCCGCCTGCCGTTTATGTGGAGGCGCTCCGCCCTCCACACCTCCCGGGGTTACGGCGGGGCCGCTCCGCGCCCCGCACCCCCAGGGTGACTCTTTCTATGGAGAAAGAGTCA
>CAJFKV010000095.1 GCA_904387055.1 Candidatus Heteroruminococcus faecigallinarum
CAACGATCGATTCCCGGTGGTCGCCTCCTGGATAGGCACTCCCGTGTCTGATGGGGCCTTGCCCCTGTCGGATAGGGGCGAGCAGAGGGAGACCTTTCCCCTAGACGCACCTGGGTACCCCAGGGGGATAGCCAAGGGGGATGCCCCCTTGGCTGGCTTTCTGGGAACTCTTTCTCCACAGAAAGAGTTCCCCTAGGGGTGTGGGGACCGGAGTGTCCCCACATAAATCGGCAGGCGGACCGCAGGTCCGCACGGCAGAAGGGCGGCGAAGCCGCCCACCCCCGTCCTCGGCAGAGGACTGCCGATTCCCACCCGCCCGCGTTAGCGGGCAAAAAACGGCAGGCGGGCCGCAGGCCCGCTCGGAAGAAGGCCGCCCCATGGGGCGGCCTTCGGTTACAGCAAGGGCATGGGGTGGGGATTGCGGTAGCGGCAGATCCGCCAGGCAAGGGGTCCGCAGCGGCCGGCCGCCTCCTCTTCCTCCAACATCCACCCCTCCAGGGAGGGGAAAAACCGGTCCGCCGGGGGCAGGGGGCCGTCGATCCAGGTCGCCCACCCCCGCTGGCAGTAGGCCAGCAGCTGCCGGTACACCTGCTGGCCGCCAATCACCGCCACCTGATCCTGCGGCCTGCCGGCCGCCCGGGCCAGCATCGCCCCCAGATCCGGAAAGACCACCGCCCCCTCCTGGCGGGGCAGGGTGGTGGAAAGGATCCAGTTTTCCCGGCCGGGAAGGGGCTTCCCGCCTGGAAAGGTGGCCAGGGTCTCCCGGCCCAGCACCACCGTTTTGCCCCAGGTCATCCGGCGGAAAAAGGCCATATCCTCCGGGATGGAGGTGAGCAGTCCCCCCTCCCGGCCGATCCCCCCATCCGTCTCGTGGATAGCCGCAATCCAAAACATCCTTCTCTTCCCCTCTCCGTCACTTGGTCACCAGGATTCCCAGCTCCTCCAGCCGTGTACAGATCCGCTGGAAGACCTCGTCGCCGGGGCAGATCAGGGTATGCAGATGGATGCCGCCGGTCAGGGACAAAAGGGGCGGGGCCTGCTGGCTCTGCAGCTTTTCCAGGAAGTGATCGGCGTCGTACCGGGAAAATACCCGTAAAGGGGCGGTAATCTGGCCGTAAACTCCGTGTTCCACCGTCACATCCCACAGCGCGCCTCCGTTGTCCACCACGGCGTACAGCTCCTCCCGGATGGCTTCCCCGCTGTGGCGGCAGACGATGGTGAACCGCCGCCCCCCGGGCGGGGTTTCCTCCTCCTGCCACACATATCCCCGCGGGGTGGCCGAAATGGCCAGGTTGGCCGCCCGCAGCAGGGCAATGTCCCCCACAATGATCTGGCGGCTCACCTGGAACCGGGCCGCCAATGCCGAAGCGCTCACCGGCCCGCTGGCCTCGGCCAGGATGGCTTTGATCTCTTCCCGACGCTGGGCGGAGGTCATCTGGATCACCTGCTTTCCTTTCCAGGGGAGAGGCCCTCCCTCCCCCTGGAAATGTCCTTGTCCCTATTATACCCAAGGGCTCCCCCCGCCGTCAACGCAGGAACGCCCCCCAACAAACAGGGCCCGGCCAGGAAAGACTCTTCCTGACCGGGCCCTGTTTTCCCCTGCTGGAGAGGAACCCGTTCCAAAAATAAAAAGCCGGCCTCCTGTCAACGCAGGAGCTGCCGGACGATTTCTTGTGAGGGGGAACCCGCCGGACCGCTTATCGATCGCTGCAGCCAGCCGGGGACCGATCGGTGGGATCATAAAAGATGAAATCGTCCACATCACCCGCCACCGAGAACCAGCGCTCTTCCCAACTCTTGGGAGAGACGGGAGGCTGAGTTCTTTCGGGTTTGTAATCGTGCTGAGCTTGATAGTTGTAGTTGAACATCAACGTCGCCTCCTTACCATTCATACTTGCTATTCTATGCAGACACGGGAAGAAAGATGCTTTTTCTCCTTCCGCCGAGAGTGGACCCGCAGACGAGAGAGAAAAAAACGACCGCCTATCTTTCTGCATTCGGCCGTTCCACACTGGCTCAAAATGCAGGTTGGCAGTCGAAGTTCTAAAGCTATCCTTGGGGTTTTCCCGTTGTCTGTTGTTAAGTATACACGATGAAGCTTTAAAAGTAAAGCCTTTTTTCGTAAAAACGACTGTAAATTTTTTGTGTCCTTGACGTGAAGAGAATGTATTCCTGCAAAAAATGTTGGGGGATCTCTGTGTGAAAATCTACCGCGCACATCTATTCCTTTGAAAGGAAGCGCCCGCCTTTTCCGCCCAAGGCAGAATCGCCTTCTCGTCGACCCTGTCCCGGACAAGAGAAATACCGCTCGTCCTCCTCACCCCGGCGGCTGTTTTTACATAGGATGGGGCAGAAAACCAGATAAGGAGGGCATGGAATGGACGAGAACGCAACAGTGCCGCGCTTCTTCCTGGGGGCCAGCACACCGGGGGGCTTTGTTTCCCGGTACGACCAGCTGGGCAGCCCGGAGGATGGCTGGCGGCAATATCTCATCAAGGGGGGACCGGGCACCGGCAAGTCCACCCTCATGAAGCGGGTAGCCCGCCAGCTGGACCGGCGGTGCGGCCCCATCCAGTACATCCACTGCAGCTCGGACGTGGACAGCTTGGACGCCCTGGTGCTGCCCCAGGCGAGGGTGGCCGTCTGCGACGCGACCCCGCCCCATGTTCTGGAGCCCCAGTATCCGGGGGCCTTTGAAAACGTGGTGGCCATCACCGACTGTTGGGACCGGGAGCTTCTCTACAGCCGCCGGGAGGAGATTCTCTCCCTCTCCCGCACCATCGCCCGCTGCCACGAGGGGTGCATCCGGTTCCTGTCCGGCGTGGGCGCCATGACCGCCGACGCCTCCCGCATCGCCCTGGAAGCCACCGACCTGGAGAAGGTCTCCCGCTATGCCCGGGGGATTGCCGCCCGGGAAGCCAAGCCCCGCCGGAGCTCCAAGGGGCGGGACCAGGTGCGCTTTTTGTCGGCAGTGACCAACAAAGGCCCCGTCTTTTTTCACCAGACCGCCCGCCTTCTTTGTCCCCGGCTCATCCTGGTGGACGACGAATACGGCGCGGCGGCCCCGGTGCTGCTGGCCCGCCTGGGAGAGGAGTTGCGGGAGGCCGGGTGGGACACCATCACCTGCTTCTGCCCCATGGCCCCCTTCACCAAGGCGGAGCATCTCCTCTGCCCCGGGCTGGGGCTGGGGTTCCTCACCGTCAACCGGTTCCACAAGGTGCCGGGGGGCGGGGAACGGACGATTCACGCCCGCCGCTTCACCCGGCAGGAGGCCCTGCGCCTGGGCAAAAAGCGGATCGCCTTCCAGCTGCGGGGGGCCCGCCACCTCACCGACCAGGCGGCGGCCCTCCTGGCGGAGGCCAAGGGCTGGCACGACCAGCTGGAGACCTATTACCGGGACGCGGTGGATTTTACCCGGGTCAACCTGCTGGCCGACCGGCTGGCGGAGGAGATCAACCGGCACGCTCTTCGGTAAGGGGGGCCGGCGCCCGGGGGCAGGCCGGCCTGGACAAAAAAGGCGGGAGCCCGGAAAGGTGCCTCCCGATAAGAAAACATCGTGGGGCAAGAGAGAAACGGTATAGCTTCGGCTATGCCGTTTTTCTCATTCTTGCCTTGATGAAGTGACTT
>CAJFKV010000096.1 GCA_904387055.1 Candidatus Heteroruminococcus faecigallinarum
TGCCGAGGCTGGGGGCGGCTTCCGGCAAATGGGCAAGCCTTGGCCCCTCGCCGGTTGTTGGGAGAAAGCCCAACAATCCACTCGGGGCCCCGGGGACGGAAACGACTTCCCCTGGGGGTAGCAGATTGCTGTGCCGTTGGTTTGCGCCAGGGTTAGCCGCAGGCGTGTCGCGTGGGGGAAATTATCCTCACCGCCCCCACGCACCCTTGCGCGGGTGGGAGCGGGCCCATGCCCGCCGGGGCCCCGGGGACGGGAATGGCTTCCTCTGAGGATGGCAGGTCCCCATACGGTTGGTTCGCATTTAGGTTAGCCGAAGGCGTGTCGCGTGGGGAAAGCTATCTTCCCCACACCTACACACTCTTGCGCGGGTGGCTGCGGGTCCTCACCCGCTGGGGGAATCTCTTGAGGAGAGATTCCCCCAGACCCCTTTCAGACCTTTTTGCGCCGCCAAAACATCCGTTTTGGCGGAATTTTTTTGGGACGCTTCCCTCTGCCGAGGCTGGGGGCGGCTTCCGGCAAATGGGCAAGCCTTGGCCCCTCGAGGCTGGGGGCGGCTTCCGGCAAATGGGCAAGCCTTGGCCCCTCGCCGGTTGTTGGGAGAAAGCCCAACAATCCACTCGGGGCCCCGGGGACGGGAATGACTTCCCCTGGGGGTGGCAGATTGTTGTATCGTCGGCTCGCGCCAGGGTTAGCCGTAGGCGTGCCGCGTGGGGGAGATTATCCTCATCGCACCTATGCACCCTTGCGCGGGTGGCCGCGGGCCCTCGCCCGCCGGGCTCCTGCCCGCCCCGCTTGTATTATACCATTATGGGAGGGGCGGGGGCAACCGCTCGGGGGGGAGGGGGCCTGTCATAAAATGACTGAATTTGACGGTGAGGTGATGAAGTTCTGAAATTTTTCCGTAACCCTTTTGTTTTTAGGTTGGTTTAAGGTACGTAGGGATAATGAAACTTGCACAAGGGCATTGGCGATGGCCGAGATCGCCGCAAAAAGCCCTTTGGGCACCTGCCGGAGGGCCAGGGACCTTTTGCTTCATCCGTTTCAAAAAAACTCCTCACCCTGGCCCGGCATCCGTATTCCCGCTTTTCATGGGGGCGGGAGGATGCCTCCGGCTTTACCGCAGCGCCGCCCGTCCCCTTCCCCGCGTCCATCGTCCCCCAACGAAAAGCAGCAGGGGAATCGGACGGGCGGCTTTTTCCCTCGTGGCCCTGCCGGTGAAACTGGCGCACCGGCTTGACCGATAAAAACAAAAAGGAGGATACAAATCATGAAAAAAGTCTTACCAATCGTTCTAGCAACATCTCTGATCCTCTCTATGTCCGCCATGCCCACCATGGCCGCTGACATGACCCTGGAACTGGTGGTCGACACCGGCTGCGGCGACGAGCTGGGCTGGGACGATCAGATGCTCCCCGGCAACGAGTACCACTTCGACTTGGCAGATTACGGTTTCCAGATGTGGTGGGACGACTCAACGTCCGATCCGGTGGAGCTGGATACCTCCAACTTCCGGGTATCCACCGACTGGGATACCGGTTCCGCCCTGGTGAAGTCGGTCAAGATTGACAACGACTGCAACCACCTGGTCATCACCCTCAACGAGAACTACACCATCTCCGAGGCCAAGGACCTGGAAGGCACCATCACCCTGGAACTGCGGGACGATATGTACGGCGGCACCGGCGATCTCTACGAGGATGGGGATGAGTTTGACTTCTCCTTCACCGCCGAGGTCTGCAACAACCTGGACGACAGCGTGGACGGCGGCGACAGCCGTGACGACGCCACCGAGATCGACGTGGAAGACAACACCATCTACCAGATGTCCAGCTCCGGCTGGGTGGAGTTCTGCGGCGACGGCAACCGGCTCAGCTCGGTAAAGGCCCGCCTGGCTGAGGACAAGAAGGTCTTCGCCTACTTTAACGAGGACCCCGTGGACGAGATCGAGGATATGTACTACGATCTGGACGCGGACATCAACTATATCAACTTTGTAGGCAGCCCCTCCCTGGGGTCCAATGCCACCGTTGCCATCCAGGGCGACTACAGCGACCAGTACTATCTGTATGAGTACACCGGCGGTCAGCTGGAAGAGATTGACGCCGACTGGAACGATGACGACGGCACCTACGAGTTCACCACCTCCCGTCTGGGCACCTACGTCCTCTCCGACACGGCCCTGGTAGCCGAGGCCGACGAGGAAGAGGAAGAAGAGGTTGTGGACGAGGTCGTGGAGGATGAGGAAACCACCGACGACACCTCCACCCAGAACCCCGACACCGGCGCCAATGATGCAATCGGTGTGGCAGTGGCCCTGGCCGCCGTCTCCCTGGTTGCCGCCGGCGCGGTCTCCCTCAAGAAGTAAACCCCTCCACAGCGGGGATTCCCGCTTCCTAATGGAATAAGCCAGTCTGAAGGCCGCCCCGGGAACAGGGGCGGCCTTTTGTGGCGGCGGGTGAGGGCCCGCGGCCACCCGCGGCGGGTATGGACCCGCCCCCACCCGCGCAAGGGTGCGTGGATGCGGTGGGGACAGCTTTCCCCACGCGGCACGCCTGCGGGCGGGCCAGGGCCCGCAGCCACCCGCGCAGGATGGCGTTGCAGCCAGGAAGAAAACCTCCCCCACGCGACACGCCTACGGCTAACCCTGGCGCAAACCAACGGCATGGAAACCTGCCGTCCCCCAGAGGAAGTCATTCCTGCCTCCGGGGCCCCGAGTGGATTGTTGGGCTTTCTCCCAACAACCGGCGAGGGGCCAGGGCTTGCCCATTTGCAGGGAGCTACCCCCAGCCTCGGCAGAGGGAAACGTCCCAAAAAAATTCCGCCAAAACGGATGTTTTGGCGGCGTAAAAAGGTCTGAAGGGGGTCTGGGGGAATCTCTCCTCAAGAGATTCCCCCGGGCGGGGCGGGTGAGGACCCGCGGCCACTCGCGCAAGAGTGCGTAGGTGCGGGGAAGATAGTTTTTCCCCCGCGGCACGCCTGCGGCGAACCCTGGCGGGAAGCCTGTTTCCAGGTAGGCACAGCAGGCGGGACAAATGTCACAGGAACAAAAAGGCAGCAGAAATATTTGGCACGGTTTCCAGCAATTTGCGGGGACGGGAAAGAACGCGTTCACATTTTGTTCACACGTAACCGGTATACTAATAACCAACCTGGGTGTGCGGCCAGGCTGCCGGCTTTCGCGGGGAAAGAGCGGCGGCAGGAAAAAGGGATTTGGAACCATGGCCCCCGCCCCGTAAACGGGCGGCCAGCGTTATAAGGAGGAGCCTTATGAAATACACCAATATGCCCGATGGCCCGGAGATGGAATTGCTGCGCCTGTATGTACAGCAGGATCTGGAGACGATGAACGAGGAACTGGAGCGGGAAGACGAGGTCTACGGCCAGGTGCTCCGCAGCGTGGAAAAGCACCTTGCCCGGGTGGAAGAGCTGGACGGCCGGCTGGCGGAGGCTTTGCGGGAGGATCTGGCCCAGCTGCGCCAGCTGGAGCGGCGCAACGGCTATTGGCTGGGCTTTGAACGCAGCCGGAGATGAAAAAAGGCCTTCCTCCACCGGTGCGGAGGCGGCCTGTAGAATCCCATTGTGAAAAAGAGGCGGGGTCGCCGGGCGGGATGGCCCGGCTGTTTTCATTTTAAAAGGAAACAGGGGCGGATGCTACTCCCCCTCCCGGGGATACGGCTTGCGGACGGCGGTGAGGCCCAGCAGATAATCGACGCTGGTGTGGTAGTAGTTGGCCAGCTTAATCAGCACCGGGATGGGAACCTCCCGTTCGCCGATTTCGTAGTTGGAATAGGTGGTTTGGGCCACGCCCAGATACGCAGCCAGATCCTTTTGCAGCAGTTCGCCGTCTTCCCGCAGGTTGCGAAGCCGGGGATACGTCATGGATACCGCCTCCTTTTGTCAAAACTGTACCACAAATCGACGTGCTTTGGGGCGATATACGTCAATTTGTGGTACCAAAATATCGGAGAATTTTTTGGTAAAAATGACGTTTCTTCCGTGCGGGCCTATGGGCGGCTTCGCCGCCGCTCCCGTATGCGGGGCCGCTCCGCGCCCCGCGCCCCCAGGGTGACTCTTTCTATGGAGAAAGAGTCACCAGAAAGCCAGGCGGGGGCATCCCCCTAAAGACC
>CAJFKV010000097.1 GCA_904387055.1 Candidatus Heteroruminococcus faecigallinarum
GGGATGCCCCCTTGGCGAGCTTTCTCCCCTATCTTTCGCGGTCGAAAGATAGGGTCGGGGGGTTCGGGGGGCGAAGCGCCCCCGTCGGGAGGGGCCGCCGAAGGCGGCCCAAAAAGTTTGTCTCGCAGAGACTACCGATTCCCACCCGCCCGCGCCAGCGGGCAAAAAAACGGCAGGGCCGGGCGTAGCCCGGCCACGGCAGCGGCGGCGAAGCCGCCTACCCCCGCCCTCGGCAGAGGACCCCCCTCTCCCGCCCGCGGGAACCCCGGGAAAACGGGGGAAAGCCTGCAACTTTCCCCAAAGAAGGGTCTAATCGTTCCTCTTTTCCCATAGAATGGAGTAACATCACGTGGGGGAGGAAGCAGCCTTGAAGGGATTGCCAGAGGAGCGAGCGGTGCTGCTTGCGGAGTATATTGTTCAGCACGGGGCAACCGTCCGCCAGACGGCCGCCAAATTCGGAATCAGCAAAAGCACGGTGCACAAGGATGTGTCCGAGCGGCTGCTGCGGATCAATACCCGGCTGTTTGCCCAGGTGAAGGCGGTGCTGGAGCGGAACCGGAACGAGCGGCATATCCGGGGCGGGATGGCGACCAAACAAAAATACGCCAAGCGGGCGTAACCTTCTGCATGAAAAAGGACGGCTTCCGCCGTCCTTTTTTGCGTTCTGCTAGATCTCCGGGTCCCGGTTGCAGTCCTTGGAATACAGATAGGTAAAGTTGGACCGGCCGACTCCGTAGGCGGCCTGGGCCACATAGGGCCCGAACCACAGAAAGTCTCCCTTTTTAATCATCCGCCAGTCCTCGTCCAGAAGGTAGCAGCCCTCCCCCTCCAGCACATAGGCGCCGTGCTCCTGCACGTGGGTTTCCACAAAGGGATGGCAGCCCCCGGGGGCGAAGGAGAGGATGTGGAAGTTCATGTCGTATTCCAGCGAGACGGGCAGAAGATCCTTGATCCACACGTTGGCCATCTGGTCGTATTCCCGGTAGGGGATCTCCTCATAGTTCCCCCGCACCGCCGCCGGAAGGGCCAACCCCTCCGCCGGCTGGAACCGCTGCTTGTACAGCAGGGCCTTCATGGGAGCGGTCCCGTTGTTGCAAAAGGAGAGACCGGTTCCCGGCGGCGCGTACTGGTACGCCCCGGCCGACGCCGGCGAAAGCTCCTCCCCGGCGCCCAGCAGGCCTTCCCCCTCCACAATGGCAAAGAAGGTCTCGATACCCGCTTCCCGTCCAAAGGGGCGGGAGGTCCCGCCGCCCGGTGCCACCTCCAACAGGTACTCCACAAAGCTGGCCCCCATCTTGGGAGAGGCCACGATGCTCACCCGGCACCCCTCCAGGCCGGGAATCTGGTTGTTGACCAGGCCCTCCGGAGGGATGACGGCGTAGTTTCCATGCTTGACCACCGCCCGGGTGGAAAGAATATCGGCTGGATATCCCATAGTGCTCCTCCTTTTTGTCGCGGCGCTTTCCCCAGGGGAGAAGCGGCCGTCTCTATTCCTAGTATACCAACCGGCAGTGGTATTGTCTAGGTAAATTTTCCAATTCTTTTCGGTGATAATCGGGTATCATTCGTAAAAATTTGACAATGGCCCCCAAATCGGATAGAATAGGAGCGAAATTTGTAGGGGGCGTTTTGCACCGCCCCGCAAGGAGGAGTATGGATGCAAAAGGTTCCGGTTCTGCTGAAGGTAATGAGTATTCTGAACATTGTGCTGGGGGCCATCGGCTGCCTGGGAGGACTGCTGGCCCTGCTGGGATCGCTGCTGATCGGCGTGGCTGCCGGAGGCCTGGGCGGCACCGTGGCCGGTGTGGCGGTGGGAGGAATCCTGGTGATTGCCACCCTGATTTCCTGCGTCAACGGTATCCTGATGCTGGTCGCCGGTATCCAGGGGCTGCGGTTCCGGCTGGATGCTTCCTTTAAATTGGGGGTGGTCATCCTGGTTCTCGCGGTGCTGAGCCTTCTGGTCAGCCTGGGCAGCGGCGGCTCGCTCGTTACCGGCCTGGTCGGGCTGGCAATTCCCATCCTGTTCCTGGTGGGCGTGAAGCAGGCCCAGGAGCAGTAAAAAGCCCGGCGAGGCGGGAAGGAATGCCCCGTCCCCCCGGGGCACCGCCTCATGGAGCGGCAAATCGGTCTTTGGAAGGAACCGGCGCGTCCCGTAACGCCGGTTCCTTTTTGTAATCCGAAAAACACTCGATGGAGAGAAAATTTCCATCGAGTGTTTGGGAGGTGTCCGGCACGGACCGGCATGCTGTTTATGGGCTGCCGCTTATAGCAGGAGGAACCCCACGACAACCAGGGCCGCTTCCACCAGAAAGATGAGGGGGATGCCGATCATGAAGGAGCGGTGGAGGGTTTTGTGGCGGATCAGGCGCATCGCCAGATAGGTGCCCACCGACCCGCCCAGCAGGGCGATGACGAAGAAGTTTTTCTCCGGCACCCGGCTGATCCAGAGGAATCCCCGCCGGGGGAGGTTGTTCCAGCCTTTGACGGCCACCAGCTTGTCCCAGCAGACGGCCAGGACTCCCACCAGGTTGATGAAGAGCAGATACCACAGGAAATAGCGCTGAAAAACGGTCATGGCACAATTCCTCCTTGCGACGTTGTGGACGGGGGAACCAAGCGGATGGGAACCGGGTCCCCCAGGGTGAGGCGGTCGGGCGCGACCCGGCACCGGTGGGCCAGGATGGCCACCCCCGCCTGGGAAGCTTCCCAGAGGGCGGCTCCAAAGTCTGGGTGGGTGCGTAGATTGGGGGCAAAGAAAGCCGCCCGTTCCATCTGGATCACGAAGAGGACCGCCGCCTGCTGTCCGGCCCTGGCCAGGGCGGCCAGATGGCGCAGGTGCTTGGCCCCCCGGAGGGTGGGCGCGTCGGGGAAGTAGACCGCCCCGTCCTCCTCCAGCGTGACCCCCTTCACCTCCAGGAAGGTATCGGGCCCGCCCCCCTGGAGAAAGAGGTCGAACCGGCTGTCCCCCTCCCGCACTTCCCGGCGGAGCACCTGGGGCGGGCGGCGGTAGCCAGGCAGCAGCAGGCTGCCATCGGCGACGGCCTCGGCGGCCACCTGGTTGGGGGCCTGGGAATCCATGTTGATGAGCAGGTCCCCCTTTTCCACCGCGATAAGGGAGAAACGGGTCTTGCGGCCGGGGCGGCCGCCGCTGTCCTCCAGCCAGACCCGGCACCCCGGCACCAGCAGCTCCCGGCACCGGCCGGTGTTTTTGACATGGACCGGTTCCTCCTGGCCGCCGGGCAGCCGGACCCAGGCCACAAACCGGTTGGGCCGGGAGAGAAAGGTTCCCGGCAGAACCTGATCGTACTGCACCAGCAGCACCTCCTTTTGTGATAGCGGGGCGTAGCCCCCAGTTTCCTCGAAGCTGACGCGGGCGGGTGGGAATTGGTAGTCTCTGCGAGGCGGGCTTGTGGGCGGCTGCCCCCAGTTTCCCCCGAGGCTGCCGCGGGCGGGTGGGAACCGGTGGCCTCTGCCGAGGACGGGGGTGGGCGGCTTCGCCGCCCCTCCCGTGCGGGCCTGTGGCCCGCCTGCCGTTTATGTGGAGGCGCTCCGCCCTCCACACCTCCCGGGGTTACGGC
>CAJFKV010000098.1 GCA_904387055.1 Candidatus Heteroruminococcus faecigallinarum
CCGCAGCGACCTGAAAAGCGCTTACACCTGCGGCACCTACCACCGCCGGGGCTTGAAGGGCTGTACCAGCCACCATATCCGGGCCGACAAGCTGGACGAGCTGCTGAAAGCCTATGTCCGGCAGGTGATGGACCACTCGGCGGACATGCTGGAGCGGCTCAATGCGGATCTAGCCCGGGAGCAGGAGGACGTGGCGGAGACCGAGCAGAGCGCCGACCGCCTGGCCCAGGTGCTCTCCGACCTCCAGGAGGAGCTGAAGGTCACGAAACGCCAGCGCATCCGGGACCTGATGAAGCACCCGGACCAGGAGGACCTCCTGGAACAGACCTACGACGAGCTGGAGGGCGACCTGCAAAAGAGGATCGAGGGCATCGGCCACCAGATCCAGCTGCTGTCCGACAAGCGCAACACCATCCTCCGGGTGAACCGGGCCGCCAGAACGGCCATGGAGGTGTTCCGGGACATCCTGGACAAGGAGCGGCTGGAGCGCCGGGACCTGGAGCTGATTATTCAGAAGATCAAGGTCTACGAGGACCGGCTGGAGATCCAGCTCCAGGCGGACGTGGACAGCATCCTGCGCAGCGGGACGCTGCCGGAGGGCGCGGCGGAGGAGACCGCTGTGGCTGCCATGGCCGAGGTTTCGGAGGGCACCGTAAATTTTAAGTCAGGCATGGGACATATCTCACCTGTCACCATCGTTCAGCGCGCGGAAAAGCGCCCGGACAAGGTGTTCCATGCCAATGTTATCAGTGACGGTGACCCCCTGGAGATCTATACCGACAACGACGGAGGGGTCATCTTTCGCAAATATTCCCCCATCGGGGAGCTGGGGGCCTTCGCCTCCCAGTATGCCGATGTGTTGTATAAAGTGGGGGGCAGCCCGGTTGTGATCTGCGACCGGGACCATGTCATCGCCGTCTCCGGCATCTCCAAAAAGGAGCTGCTGGAGCGGCGGGTCTCCCCCGCCCTGGAGGAGCAGATGGAAAACCGCCGGTCCAGCGCCTGGGCCCCCGGGGACGGGCAGCCCCTGCAGCCGGTGGAGGGGGTGGATCATTACGCCCTGGCCCAAAGCCCCATCCTGGCAGCGGGGGACGTGTGCGGCAGCGTGATCTTCCTCCAGGGGGAGGAGAACACCGGCGCAACCCCGGAGCAGGTCAAGCTGGCCCAGGCGGCGGCCCTCTTTTTGGGCAAGCAGATGGAGGAATAGTCCCCCTTTCCCAATACAAAAAACACAGGCCCTTTCCCCGCGGGGAAAGGGCCTCCTGTTTGTTTAAAACCATCTACTGCTGAGGCGGATGGGGGGATTCCCCCTTGTCCGGGCGGTGAACCTGCCGGGGAATGCCGCCCTGGTACTGGAGGGGGTCCTGCTGGGTTTCCCGGCCGGACCCCTCCGGCCCCACCTTGGCGGGGGAAGCGTGGGAGAGGATCTTCCGGGTGAGGAAGCCCAGCAGGGGCAGGGAGCGTTCTTCCCACCGGGCGGCGCTTACGGTTCCCAGAATCACGAAGACCAGGTAGACAATCCCCAAGATCCCCCACAGGATGACAAGGCCGCCGGTAAAGCCCCAGGACAGCGGGGCGAGAAAACGGGGCAGGGTAAGGAAGGGGGAGAAGGCCGCCAGCGCGGCGGAGATGACCCCCAGCACCCCCAGCATCCCCGACAGAACCTGATACAAGATACCCAGCAGGAAAGCCTGGAAGGCGTGGAACCGGACCAGCCCGCTCTCCGATTCCGCCAGGAACAAGAGAAGAGGAACCAGCCAGGCAAGGTACTGGAGGATGGGCAGGAGACCGATGACCAGCATAGCCAGGTAAGCGGCCATGGCGACCCGGTTGGCCCGCAGGGACATGAGGGTGGAACGGTGCGGAAGATAGCGGTTCATCAAAAGCCCCCTTTGTGGAAACAGCTGCTGCTTGTCCCCATTGTAGCACGAACCGCCCCGGGGTTCAATGGGGCTTGCTGCCGGCATGGATCGGGCTGGCCAGAGGCAGCAGCAAGGGGTGCCTTGTTGACAAGGAGCGAGATATGTGCTATCCTAAGGCCGAAGTTTCTGGAAAGGGGAGAAGTGGATGTCGGCTATTCGCAGATAATCAGGACAAGAAAGAGGGTTCTCATCCCGTTGTTGGGTGGGTTTTCTTGTTGTACCTGTGTGCGGATAGCGTCATCCTTCGGGCGCCCTTTTGGAAGGGCGGCTTTGTGCCGCCTTGTTTGCAAAGAGGGGCGTTTTGTAGACGAACGTTCTTTCCAAGGATGAAAAGCGAGAGCATTGGTACGCGGATAACCCATGAGGGATGGGTTGTCCGCTTTTTTCTTGTCCGCGGCGTGGTACAAATCGGAACAACTGAACGGATAAGAGAAAGGAACGACCCTGTTATGAACAACAAAAGCAGTCCCAATCCCTGCCCAGGCTGCGGCCGGAGGTTGGAGGGAGACCATTGCCCCAACTGTCTGGCGGCGATTCACCGGGAGGACGAAGAGGGCCTGCCCTGCGGCGGCCTGATGGAGCCGGTGGGGATCTGGGTAAAGGCGGGGGGCGAGTGGGAGATCATCCGGCGCTGCCGCCGGTGCGGCCAACTGGAGAGCGGGCCGGTAGCGGCGGGGGACAACCCCATCAAGCTCCTCTCCATCGCGTCGAAGCCGTTGTCCCAGCCGCCCTTCCCCATCGAGCGGCTGGAGGAATTGACCCGCTGCATGGGAGGCAGCGGCAACCTGGGAGGGTTTGGCGATGAATCGAGAGAATAAAAGAAAACGATACAGCAAGGGATATTTCAAGACCCATCCGGCCACCGATGCCTTTACCTGCAAAGGGTGCGGGCGGCTGGTGGTCCCCGAAGGAGCGGGCAGCAGCCACCGGAACCACTGCCCCTACTGCCTGCACAGTCTTCATCTGGACGAGGAACCGGGCGACCGGGCTTCCACCTGCCACGGGCGGATGGAGCCGGTGGGCGTTTGGGTCCGGAAGAACGGGGAGTGGGCCATTCTCCACCGGTGCACCCGCTGTGGGACGATTCACTCCAACCGGGTGGCCGCCGACGACAACCCTATGGCCCTGATGGCCCTTGCCATGCGGCCGTTCGGCAGCTGCCCCGTTACCCCCGACCAGATTCAGCGGCTTCTGCGCTCCATGACCGGCTGAGGGGGAAAGGCGGCTTCGCCGCCGCTGCCGTGCGGGCCTGCGGCCCGCCTGCCGATTTATGTGGGGGGATTCCCCCACACCCCCTTTGCGGGGGCGCTCCGCCCCTTCTAACCTCTTTGCAAAGGCGCACGCGGGCGGGCGGGAACCGGTAGTCCTCTGCCGAGGACGGGGGTGGGCGGCTACGCCACCCTTCTGCCGTGCGGCCCTGCGGGCCGCCTGCCGTAAACGGGGGCGC
>CAJFKV010000099.1 GCA_904387055.1 Candidatus Heteroruminococcus faecigallinarum
CGTACCGGGAGGTACGCCGGTCGGCAGGGGGCGGCGGGGGATTTCCCCCGCCTGGCTTTCTGGGAACTCTTTCTCCACAGAAAGAGTTCCCCTGGGGGTTCGGGGGGCGGAGCGCCCCCACATACGGCAGGCGGGCCGCAGGCCCGCACGGCAGAAGGGCCGCCCGCAGGCGGCCCAATGGTACTCCCCCGGAAAACTACCGGTTCCCACCCGCCCGCGTAAGCCTTTGCAAAGGGGTTAGAAGGGGCGGAGCGCCCCCGCAAAAGGGGGTGTGGGGGAATCCCCCCACAAAAACGGGAGGGCTGGGCGCAGCCCGGCCACGGGAGAGGGCCGCCGAAGGCGGCCCTTATGTCCGTCTCGCAGAGACTACCGGTTCCCACCCGCCCGCGTGAGCCTCTGGAAAGGGGTTAGAAGGGGCGGCACAGCCGCCCCCTGCTTGCAAGGCAGGAACGACCGTGGTACAATAGCGGGGAGACGGACGAGAAAGGGAGAAGAATGGAATGATACGGCGGTTTGCAGGGTATTTTCGGCCGCATATGGCCTTGTTTTTGCTGGATATGGGGGCGGCACTGCTGCTGTCCCTGTGCGATCTGTTGTTCCCGGTGGCAACCCGCACCGTGATCAACGTCCTCATTCCCGGCGGGGATGTGGGTACTCTGATGACCTGGTTCCTGGCCCTCTTTGTGGTCTATCTGTTCAAGATGGGGATGCAGTATTTTGTCAATTATTGGGGCCATGTGATGGGGGTCCGGATGCAGGCAGACATGCGCCGGGAGATGTTCCAGAAGCTGGAGAAGCTGCCCTTCTCCTACTACGACGAGAACAAAACCGGCGCCATCATGTCCCGGATGCTCAACGACCTGATGAACGTTTCCGAGCTGGCCCACCACGGGCCGGAGAATATCTTCATCTCGGCCATCGAGATTTTGGGAGCCTTTGTCATCATGGCCACCATGGATTGGAAGCTGACCCTGATCCTCTTTGTAGCGGTGCCCCTCTTCATTCTCTGCACCCTCCTTACCCGCCGGAAGATGAACCTGGCCTTCCTCCAGTCCAAGGTGGAGGTGGCGGAGATCAACGCCACTCTGGAGAACAGCATCTCCGGCATCCGGGTGGCCAAGGCCTTCACCAGCAGCAAGGGAGAGCTGGAGAAGTTTGAAAAGGGGAACAAAGCCTTTGTAAGCGCCCGCAGCAAGGCCTACAAGGCCATGGCGGAGTACCACAGCTGGATGAACTATGTGATCGACCTGCTGCGGCTCATTGTTCTGGTGGCGGGGGGATACTTTGCCATCCGCGGGCAGATCGACGTGGGGGAATTTGCCGCCTTCCTCCTGTATGTCAACGTCTTTGTCACCCCCATCCGCCGGCTGGTGGATTTCATGGAGCAGCTCCAGGACGGGATGACCGGGTTCGAGCGCCTTTGCGAGGTGCTGGACGCCGAGGAGGAGAAGGAAAGCCCCACGGCCCGGGACATCGCCCCCATTCAAGGGGAGATTTCCTTTGAGGGGGTGTCGTTCCGATACGACGACAACAGCGAGATCCTCTCCGGCATCGACCTGCACATCCCCAAGGGGGAAACCCTGGCCCTGGTGGGGCCCTCCGGCGGCGGCAAAACCACCCTCTGCCATCTGCTGCCCCGGTTCTATGACGTGGACGCCGGGCGGATTGCCATCGACGGCATCGACATTCGGGAGTACACCCTGGACAGCCTTCGGCGGGGGATCGGCATTGTCCAGCAGGATGTCTTCCTCTTTACCGGGACCATCCGGGAAAACATCGCCTACGGCAATCCGGACGCTTCCCAAAGCGCCATCGAGGAAGCGGCCCGCCGGGCCCGCATCCACGAGTTTATCCTGTCCCTGCCGGACGGGTACGACACCTATGTGGGAGAGCGGGGGGTGAAGCTGTCCGGCGGGCAGAAGCAGCGGATCTCCATTGCCCGGGTCTTCTTGAAGAACCCGCCGATCCTCATCCTGGACGAGGCCACCTCCGCCCTGGACAACACCACCGAGCTGCTGATCCAGCAGTCCCTGGACGAGCTGTGCCATGGCCGCACCACGCTGGTGGTGGCCCACCGCCTCTCCACCATCAAAAATGCCGACGAGATCGTGGTCCTCACCGGGGAAGGAATCCTGGAACGGGGAACCCACGACCAGCTGCTGGCCCGCCAGGGCCTGTACGCCAGCCTCTACCAGTCCCAGTTCCGGGGGCTGTAGCAACCGTATCCCAACAAAGGAGAAGATCCATGAAACAGGAATTGGAAGCCATCATTACCGACCTGGACGGGAGCCTGTTCACCAGCGACAAGCGGGTGAACCCCCGGGACCTGGAAACCATCCGCCGTCTCAAGGCGAAGGGGATCCGGGTGTATCTGTGTACCGGCCGTCATTTCACCAATTTTCACCAGGAAGCGGCCCAGGTAGGGCTGGAATACCCCGTCCTGGCCAACAACGGGGCCCATCTCTATGACTTCGCCGCGGGAACAAGCCTGTGGGAGGAGCGGATTCCTCCCCAGACCTGCCGGGCCCTGGTGGACTTTTTCCGGCAGAGGGAGATGCCCTTTGTGATCTACGGCGCCCGGCAGGTATTTGTCGCCGGCCCACCGGACGACCACGCCTGGCGGTTTTATCGGGAGTATTTCCAGCGCTGCCTCCCCCAATACCGCTATCCGGTGGGGGAGATCGGGACGGATTTTGCCGCGGAAGAGCACCCCACCCTCCAGTTTATGTATGCCAGCCAGAGCTGGGACGAGGCGATTGCCCTGGCGGAGGAGATGGCCCCGCTGGGGGAGCTGGCCTTCTTCCGCTCGGGCCATTTCCTGACCGACATCACCATCTCCACCGTGTCCAAGGGAGCGGGCGTCCGCCGGCTGGCGGCCCGGGACGGGTTTTCCCTGGACCATGCCCTGGCCATGGGCGACAGCCACAACGACCTGACCATGCTGCAGGCCTGCCGGTGGTCGGTGGCTCCTGCCAACGCCTCCCCCGAGGTGAAGGAGGCGGTCTCTTTTGTGTCGGACAGCTGTGACCAGGGGGCTCTCACCCGGGCAATCCGGGAGTTGTTCCCCCATCTCCTGGAGGAGTAGGCGGATCCTTTCCCCGAGGCCACCGCGGGCGGGTGGGAACCGGTAGTCTCTGCGAGACGAACCTTTGGGCCGCCTTCGGCGGCCTTTCTTCCGTGCGGGCCTTCGGCCCGCCTGCCGTTTTTATGTGGAGGCGCTCCGCCCTCCACACCTCCCGGGGTTACGGCGGGGCCGCTCCGCGCCCCGCGCCCCCAGGGTGACTCTTTCTATGGAGAAAGAGT
>CAJFKV010000100.1 GCA_904387055.1 Candidatus Heteroruminococcus faecigallinarum
GGGGATACCCCCCTGGACCCCCAATTTCCGGAGGCGTTCCTTTTCAGCGGGCAAGGGTCGGTTTTTCCCGTGCTCCCTAGGGAACCTGCACGCCATTCGTCCTGGCGCAGTACCCGCCGCGAATTTTCTTCTAAGACTTGGTACCACTGCACCGCTCTTGGCCACCGAGCCACGCCCATCGTGGCGGGAACTTGTCAGCAGAGAGAAGCGGGGAAACTGGAAAAGGCCACGTCACCGGAAAGATGGGACATGTGCCTGCACTGTACTCAGAAGAATATGGATGATACCCACAGGCTGGACTGCCGACAGCGACACCCTGAGGCAAAAACTCTGCTGACAGCCTGGTGACCTGTCAATGAAGACCCGCGACAAGGAACGTCCTTTGGTAGTTGCCTCCTGGATAGGCACTCCCGTGCCTGATGAGGCCTTGCCCCCGTCGGACAGGGGCGAGCGCAGCGAGACCTTTTCCCTAGGAGGAGGGGGGTACCCCAGGGGGATTGCCAAGGGGGATGCCCCCTTGGCGAGCTTTCTGGGTACTCTTTCTCGGTAGAAAGAGTACCCCTAGGGGTGTGGGGAACGGAGTGTCCCCACAAAAATACGGCAGGCGGGCCTCAGGCCCGCTCGGGAGGGGCCGCCAAAGGCGGCCCAAAGGGATTTTCCGGAAAACTGCCGGTTCCCACCCACCCGCGTAAGCCTCGGGGGAAACTGGGGGCAGCCGCCCCTGCGCCCGTCTCGCAGAGACCACCGATTGGCGATTTTTAAAGACTTTTCCCAGTTTCAAAGTCTTTTTTCTTCTGGAAAGCGAAAAGATGGTTGAAATGCGGGGAAGGGCTTGGTACAATAAAAGAAGATTGAGGCGGCAGGCAGGGGGAGCCCATCCCAGGTCTGCAGTTTGTTGCGCCTCTTTTTGGAAAGAAAGGGGAGGTTGCAAATGTTAAGCGGCATCAATCTGCTGGCGATGATCCTGGCAGGCCTGGCCGGCTATCTCCTGGGCAGCATCAGTTTTTCCATCGTCTATTCCCGGCTCTTCCGCCACGAGGATATCCGCCGTTACGGCAGCGGCAACGCCGGCATGACCAATGTCCTGCGCACCTACGGAAAAAGGGCGGCCGCCTTTGTCCTGCTGGGGGACCTGCTCAAAGGGATGGCGGCCGTGGTTGTGGCCCGGTGGATCTTTGCCCTGTTGGGCGTCGTCTTTATGGATGGCGGCTATGTGGGGGGTGCTTTGGCCATTCTGGGGCACCTGTTCCCCCTTTATTTCGGCTTCAAGGGCGGCAAAGGAGTCCTGACCACCGTGGGCGTCGTGCTGATGCTGAATCCCTTGGTGGTGGCTCTGTTGGTCGTCCCGGTACTGGCGATCATCTTCATCACCCGGTATGTATCGGTGGGGTCCATCACCGCCGCTGTTTTCTACCCGCTCACCACGGTGGCGATTGATTTGGTGGACGGCAATTCTGTCTTCTTTGACGCCGTCTTTTCGGTTGTCATCGCCCTTATCATTATCTATATGCACCGGGCCAATATCCGGCGGCTGCTCAACGGCACCGAAAACCGCTTTGGCCGGAAAAAGGAGTGTTGATCAATGCAGATTTCCATCCTGGGCGCCGGGGGATTCGGCTGTGCCCTGGCCATCATGTGCGCCAACAACGGCCATACCGTTCATCTGTGGACCAATTCCCAGCCGGAGGTGGAGGCTCTCAACCGCGACCGGGAGCACAAGCGGCTGCTGCCGGGGGTGGCCATCCCCCCCGCGGTGGAGATCACCCTGGACCTGTCCCCCATCTCCCGGGCGGAGCTGATCCTGCTGGCGGTCCCCTCCTTTGCCATCCGGGAGGTGAGCCACAAAGCGGCGGCACAGGCCCCTGCCGGCATCCCGGTCGCCTGTGTGGCCAAGGGCTTTGAACCGGAAACCTACAAGCTCCTGGCCGACGTGATCGAGGAGGAGATGCCTCGGAACCCCTGCGTCATCCTGTCCGGCCCCTCCCACGCCGAAGAGGTGGGCCGGGGGGTGCCCACCACCATCGTGGCCGCTTCCCGCAGCCGGGCCGCCGCGGAAATGGTTCAGGACGAGTTGATGACCCCCCTCTTCCGTATCTATGTCAACGACGACGTCACCGGCGTGGAGCTGGGAGGCGCCCTCAAGAACGTCATCGCCCTGGCCGCCGGCATCAGCGACGGGCTGAAGATCGGCGACAATGCCAAGGCGGCCCTGATGACCCGGGGCATCACCGAGATCGCCCGGCTGGGGGTGGCCATGGGGGCCAAAAGCGAGACCTTTGCCGGCCTGTCCGGCATTGGGGACCTGATCGTCACCTGCACCTCCATGCATTCCCGCAACCGGCGGGCCGGCATCTTCATCGGCGAGGGGCTCACCGCCAAGGAGGCCATCGCCAAGGTGGGAATGACGGTGGAGGGGTACACCGCCACCCTCTGCGCCTGGCGCCTCTCCCAGCAGTACGGGGTGGATATGCCCATCATCCGGGAAACCTACAAGGTCCTCTACGAGGACAAGGACCCCAAGGATGCCATCAAGGATCTGATGAACCGGCCCAAGCGCCACGAGTCGGAGGTCATCTGGCTGCTCAGCAAGTAAGTTCCGGCAGCCAACGTTGGAAAAAACCAGGGCAGCATGGTAAACAGCCATGCTGCCCTGGTTTTTTGTTTGCCCGCTGGATAGGGGCGAGCGGAGCGAGACCTTCTCCCTAGGAGGAGAGGGGGACCTTAGGGGGATCGGGGGCGCCCCCCTAAAGGCCCCCAGGACACCCGCCGAACTGCGGCAGGTGCCCTTCCTAGGGGGCTCTGCCCCATCTCGGCCTAAGAGCCGCCCTGGCGGGCGGTTGGCCTCGAAACGCTTCGCTGCGGCTCGCAGTGAGGACACAACATTTTCTCGGCTAACCGCTCGAAAATGTTGCTGTCACCCTCGGAGGGGAAAGCGGCAGAAGGCTTGCGCCCTGCCGCTTTTTGCGTCCCCGTTTCTCTTTACTAACAAGTTTCCACCCAGATGGACGTGGCTCGGTGGCCATCCTGGTGTGTGGATATAGTTCCATGTCAGAAGCATATTGGCGCCGGGTACTGCGCCAGGACGAATGGCGTGCAGGTTCTTTAGGAAGCACGGGAAAAAACGATTCTTGCCTGCTGAAGAGGAACGCCTCCGGAAATTGGGGGTCCAGGGGGGTATCCCCCCTGGCGGGGTCCCGGGGCTGGCCCCGGGTGGAGGGATCGGGAAGGGAGGCTAGCCTCCCTTCCCTGG
>CAJFKV010000101.1 GCA_904387055.1 Candidatus Heteroruminococcus faecigallinarum
ACTGGCAGGTCACGCTTTTAATCTAACACATTAGGAGTTTTTTGTCTTTTTCACCGCTTAAGCTTTTTCCAACCACGCGACTATCGCGTGGTTTTCTTTACACAAGGAACCGGGCGGTCCAAAGGACCGCCCGGCTTCTCTACGGCATATTAGAGCACCCGTCTTGCGGCGTTCCACAGCCGCCGGAAATTGGCGGCAGCCACTGCAACAAAGCAGCTCAAGGACCACAGCGGCCAGGCGGGAGGGGCACTCTCCACAATCATGCACTGGACGCCCAGCAGCACGCAGCAGAGCAGGAGCCTCGGAACATCCCACCGCATCCGCAGCATCGTCCTGGTGTGGACGGCGCGCAGGCCGAAAATCAGCAGATAGCTGCCCAGCGTGGAGACGGCCGCCCCCATCGGCCCCCAAAGGGAGATGAAGAGAAGGTTCCCCCCTACATTGGCGACAGCCCCCAGCGCCGTTGTCCAGAGGGTGGCGCTGCTGCGCTGCTCCACCATATAGATGGAGGATAGAAAGGAGCCCAGGCAGGCAAAGGTGGTTGCCAGCGTCAACACCGGCACGTACCGCCACGCGTCGTAGTACTCCGGGGCCGCCAGCAGGCGGGTGGAGAGCTGCGCGGTCAAGATGATGCCGGAGGCCACCACAAAGGCGATGGAGGCATACACCGAAAACACGTTGGAGAAGAACCGCTCTTTTTCCGCCTTTGGCTGCTCGGTCAGGGCGGAAATCTGCCAGGCGGAGGAGAACAAGCTGGAAATCATCATCGGCACATTGGGGATCTTGTTGCCAATGGCATAGAGGCCGGTGGCGGCGTTGCCGACCAACAGGGCGATGAGGTAGCGGTCGGAGATGTTGATGATCCAGCCGCACAGATTGCTGGGAACCAGAGGAGCGCTGTACCGGAGCATCCGGGCGGCGCTGGCCCGCGACAGGGCGGATAGACGAAGATACCGCCACTGCTTGGCGCGAAGGAAGACAAACAGCGCCGTGATTCCGTCCGCCAGGACATTGGCCAGCACATAGCCGGCAATCCCCATCCGGAAGACGACCAGCAGCAGGATGTCCAATCCGATCACCAGCAGCGTGCAGAGAATGCCATCCAGGGCAAACAGCCGCACATGGCCCATAGCCCGTGCAAATTGGTTGCAGAGGGAGTGAAGATTGGCCATCAACACATACAGCAGGAGCAGCCACAGATAGCCGGAGAGGAAGGCCATCCGCCCCAGCAGGGGCGAGGCTGCAAGCAGCACCAGGAAGCCGCCCAGCATGGTGAACAGGCCGGTGGTGAAGACGCTGCTCTTGTCGCTGGTTTGCTCCAGCCCGAACCGGATCACCCCGTTGGCGATGCCAATGGAGGCCAGGGGAATGAGAAGGTTTCCCGTCTGGATGAGGAGATCCGTCACCCCATACTCGGCGCTGGAAAGGATGCGGGTATAAAGCGGCGTCAGCAAAAAGGTCAAAAATTTGGATCCAAAGGTGCTAATGCCAAACAACAGGGTATTGGAGATCAGTTTGCGGTACGGGTTCAAGACGGTGCCACCTCCCACAGGGCGCTGTGTCTGTTTCTACGCCTTTCCAGGCAATGGAGAAGGGGCCGGTCTCCGCTGGCCCCTTGGGCGCCGGTCCCCTTCTGGACGGGACCGGGACAGTGTGCCCCCTTTACGATTTCTCTTGTTGGTTGGCGCCGATAATCTCGGCCAGGGAAATATGGGCATTGCGGTACCGGGCGTGGGGATTCTTCTCCGGAATGCTCAGGCCGATGGCTTTCTCCGGGCAGTTGTGGACACAGGACAGGCAGGTCTGGCAGCTGCCGGGCGTGTGGACCGCCTCCCCATCCCGCACCATGGCCGGTACCTCGTGCCCGTAAACCGGGCAGACAATCCCGATGGCATCGGCGGTAAATTCCAGCGGGGTGTTGTGTATCACCTGGGGGATGCTATGCGGCGCCGGCTCAATCCCCTTGGCAGCGTACAAGCTGTTGCCTGTGCCGGTAAAGAAAAACACCATCGTTGTTCCCTCGCTTCCATCCATGCTTTTATCCGTGTCAACCATTGTTCCAGTTCCTGCCGGGGCGTTTCCATCCTTCCAAACCTGCCGTGGTCGGAAGTGGATGGTTTTGGGATCCAGCACCGCGGCCTTCCGGCAGGCCCGCTCCATACCCTCGATCCCACGCCACGGCGGGTCCCCAGAATAAAAAACGCAGGCCGACCTTCTTGCCGTCTTCTCGTCAAAACACTTCCATTTTAGTATACAAGAGTAAACAATTCTTAAAGAATGGATAAACGATTTGAAAATCGGCCATGGCCGGCATCCGATCAAACGGCAATTTCCTGGTCCTCTTTTCTCCCGTTTAACTGCAGTTTAAAACTGGGGCCGCCGGGTGTGCTATACTATAAGAAAATCCTTCTCCATAGGGAGGAACCGAGGATGACCATACGAAAACGCCTTTTCTGGTCCAATATTCTGATGCTTGTTGTGACGGCCATCATTGCTGCTATGGTTATATCATAGATCACTCATCTTAGGTCTGACTTTTCTGTATCTTAATTTAACCTTAATTTGCTGGGAGCAGGATTGAAAATTCTGTGCCTTCACCAGATTTACTCTTGACCGCAATATCGCCGCCATGCAGAACAACAATTTGCTTTGCAATCGCAAGGCCAAGTCCGCTGCCCTCTGGTTTCTCTTTTGTATTTGTCCCTCGGTAGTACCGTGTAAACAGTTCGGCTTGCTCTGCCGCCTTTATACCAACGCCATTGTCACGAACAGTAATACAAATGCCTTTCTGCTTATCTTCCGAAACAGATACGATTACTTTTGTATCTGGTGGGTTATGAACGAGAGCATTGACTACAAGGTTTCCTACTGCGCGGCGGAATAAATCAGGGTCGATTGCAACGGTAAGCTCTGAAAGATTACTTTCACTTTCAAACTCTATATCTCTGTTAGAAAAAGTCGGGGTCATTTGCAATGTCAATCACTAACTCCTTCAAGTAGCGTACCAGTCGCACCTGCTGCGGATGAAATGGAAAAGCGCCGGATCCCAGTTGATAGGTCAACTTCAAGTCATTCATCAGTTTTTCGGCGTAATCTACATTTTTCAAAATGATAGTACCATATTCCTGTGCCGCTTTGGCATCAACATCGGTTCCGTCTGCAAGCAACTCCGCATAGCCCTTGACAGAAGAAAGCGGGGTTTTCAAATCGTGCGTGATGTTC
>CAJFKV010000102.1 GCA_904387055.1 Candidatus Heteroruminococcus faecigallinarum
ATCGGGAAGGGAGGCTAGCCTCCCTTCCCTGGCTTTCTGGGAACTCTTTCTCCACAGAAAGAGTTCCCCTGGGGGTCCGGGGGGCGGAGCGCCCCCGCAAAAGGGGGTGTGGGGGAATCCCCCACAAAAACGGGAGGGCCGGGTAACGCCCGGCCACGGCAGCAGCGGCGCAGCCGCCTGTCCGTCTTGCATTGCCGCAGGCAATGTGCTACACTAAAGCGGTATGAAGATATTGCTTGGAGGCGGCAGTGCCCCTCCCACAAAGGAGGTTTTCTCATTGGTCACCTGTACCCAAACCGGCGTCTACCTGGTGGATGGCCGTACCCTGGTTCCCGACACGGAGGAGGGCCGCGCCCAGCTCCTCTCCCTCACCGGCAGCGCCCCGGACCCTGCCGCTGCCCGGGACGGCACCATGGCGTGGAAGATCCTCTCCCGCCACAATACATCCGGCCGGGACGACCAGCTGAAGATCAAGTTTGACGCCATGGCGTCCCACGACATCACCTATGTGGGCATCATTCAAACCGCCCGGGCCAGCGGCCTGGACCATTTCCCCCTCCCCTATGTCCTCACCAACTGCCACAACAGCCTCTGTGCCGTGGGAGGCACCATCAACGAGGACGACCATCTCTTCGGCCTCTCCGCCGCCCAAAAGTACGGCGGCGCCTATGTCCCCGCCCATGAAGCGGTCATCCATCAGTTCATGCGGGAGATGATGAGCGGCTGCGGCAAGATGATCCTGGGGTCGGACAGCCACACCCGGTACGGCGCCCTGGGCACCATGGCCATCGGCGAAGGCGGCCCCGAGCTGGTCAAGCAGCTGCTGGGCCGCACCTATGACGTGGCCCGTCCCGGCGTGGTCTGTGTCAAGCTCACCGGCAAGCCGGTCCCCGGCGTGGGCCCCCAGGACGTGGCCCTGGCCATCATCGGCGCCGTTTTCCAAAACGGCTATGTGAAGAACAAGGTCATGGAATTTGTGGGGGACGGCATCGAGAACCTGAGCGTGGATTTCCGCTGCGGCATCGACGTCATGACCACCGAGACCACCTGCCTCTCCTCCATCTGGTCCACCGATGAGAAGGTGAAGAACTATTTCGCCCTCCACGGCCGGCCGGAAGCCTACTCCCCCCTCTCCCCCGAGAAGGTGGCCTACTACGACGGGGCGGTGGAGGTGGACCTGTCCGCCGTGCGTCCCATGATCGCCCTTCCTTTCCACCCCTCCAATGTATATTCCATTGAGGAATTCCAAAAGAACCCCGGCGACATCCTCCGCTCGGTGGAACAGGCCGCCCAGGAGCAGCTGGGCGCCTCCATCGACCTGGTGAGCAAGCTGGAGAACGGCCGCCTGCGGGTGGATCAAGGGGTCATCGCCGGCTGCGCCGGCGGCATCTACGAGAACATCACCGACGCGGCCGACATCCTCTCCGGCGGGTCCATCGGCGACGGCGCCTTCTCTCTCAGCGTCTACCCGGCCAGCCAGCCGGTGATGATGAAGCTGGTGGAAAACGGCTCCTACGCCAAGCTGCTGGCGGCCGGCGCCACCCTGCGCACCGCCTTCTGCGGGCCCTGCTTCGGCGCCGGGGACGTTCCCGCCAACGGGGGGCTCTCCATCCGCCACTCCACCCGCAATTTCCCCAACCGGGAGGGAAGCAAGCCCTCCGGCGGGCAGATTGCCGCAGTGGCCCTGATGGACGCCCGTTCCATCGCCGCCACCGCCCGCAACGGAGGACTGCTGACCCCCGCCACCGACCTGGATGTCACCTACACCCGGCCGGTCTACACCTTTGACGGGGAGCTGTACCGCCGCCGCTGCTACAACGGCATCGGCAATCCCCATCCGGAGGTTGCCCTCCGCTTTGGTCCCAACATTGCCGACTGGCCCCAGATGGCCCCTCTCACCGATCACCTCCTTCTGAAGGTGGCCTCCTACATCACCGACCCGGTCACCACCACCGACGAGCTGATCCCCTCCGGCGAGACCTCCTCCTACCGGTCCAACCCCTACAAGCTGGCGGAGTTCACCCTCTCCCGGAAGGATCCCGCCTATGTGGGCAAGGCCAAGGAGGTGGCCGCCATTGAGGCCGCCCGCCGGGAGGGCAAGCCCCTGCCCCAGGAGCTGCTGGAGCTGGTCCATAGTGTTCCCGGCTGTGCCGGGGCGGACGGCGCCCAGATCGGCGTCGGCACCCTGGTCTACGCCCGGAAGCCGGGGGATGGCTCCGCCCGGGAACAGGCTGCCTCCTGCCAGAAAGTGCTGGGCGGCTGGGCCAACATTGCCGCCGAGTATGCCACCAAGCGGTACCGTTCCAACCTGATTAACTGGGGGATGCTGCCCCTTCTCCTGGCGGGAGAGCCCCCCTTCCAGCAGTACGACTGGATCGTTCTGCCCGGCATCCGGGAAGCCGTCGCCCAGAAAGCCCCCCAGATCCAGGCCTACGCCCTCCGGGATGGACAGGCCGTCCCCTTTGTCCTCACCCTGGGCGATCTGACCGACGACGAGCGGGAGATCATCCTGGCCGGCTGCCTCATCAACTATTACCGGGATCGCTAACCCCAGAAAGGACTCTGCCGCAACATGGAAACCTTCTCCCTCGCCCTGCCCATCGACTGGAACGACACCGACGCTCTAGGCCATATCAACAACCTTGCCATCCTCCGGTACGCCCAGTCGGCCCGGGTGGTCGTCTCCCAGGAGATGGGCCTGGTGGCCGACGGGCGCACCATCGGCCCCATCCTGGCCTCCATCCAGTGCCGGTTCTTCCAGCCACTTTACTACCCGGGAACGGTCACCATCCGCAGCCGGATTCTCTCGGTGCGGACCACCAGTTTTGTCCTGGAAAACGAAATCCTCAGCGAGGACGGCCAGCTGGCCGCCCGCACCAAGGATGTGGTGGTCTGTTATGACTACCAAGCCAGGACCAAGCTTCCCCTCCCCCAGCCGGTCAAAACCAGGATCCTCCAGGTCCTGGCCCCGCCCTTCGAGGAGGAAGAAGCCGCCCAAGCCTAGTCAAGACCACCCCTAAGAGGGGTGGCTTGACGAGCGGCCTAGAAGGCCGAAAGACAAGCCAGCGCCTAAATGACGCTGGCTTGAACTTTGTTCAAGC
>CAJFKV010000103.1 GCA_904387055.1 Candidatus Heteroruminococcus faecigallinarum
CGGCGGGGATTGCCAAGGGATCTCCCTTGGCTGGCTTTCTGGGAACTCTTTCTCCACAGAAAGAGTTCCCCTGGGGGTCCGGGGGGCGGAGCGCCCCCGGAAAAAACGGGAGGGCCGGGCAACGCCCGGCCACGGGAGAAGGCCGCCGCAGGCGGCCCGAATGGCAAAAACTAGTTGGATCCCGACGGCCCCTGCCCAAAACGAACAATGGTCTGGGACGCCCATTCCAGCATCCCGGCCTGAACCGGAAGAGACGCCGGCTCCCCGGTGAGGAGCGCCGCCTCCGCCGCCGGCAGTATCGCCAGCAAACGGGCGCGGGTGGGAAGAAACTCCCCCGTCTCCCACAGATGGCGCAGCCGTAAGGTGAAGAAAAGGGATTTTTGCAGCTGGGCCGCCAGCTCGTCGCTCCGGTCGAAGACCAGGTTGTGGGCACAGCTGTGGTAAAGGGCACAGGCTCCCGCATGAATGCCCCGCGCCAGATCCTCTTTGCAGAGGTGGGGCAGCAGGAAATCCAGATCTCCGTACAACGGGCGGGTGTCATAATAGAAGGAGGCCAGCTCCCCCCGTTCCCAGGATTCCAGCTCTTTCCGCCCGGACACAAACCCGCACACCATCTCCCGATGGGGAAGCCCGTCCACCAGGTCCCGGTATTGCAGCAGATCGGCTGGTGAAACTGTATCCAGGATCAGCACCATGTCGATGTCGCTTTGGGAAGTGGCTTCGTCTCTCCCCCGGCTTCCCTGGAGCCCAATGCAGACCACCCGGCCGGAAAAGGCATCGGTCACACAGCGGATATACTCCTCCAGCCACCTTTCCAGGGTCATCGTCTCGCCTCCTCCCGACGAAAACCACCCCCGTTTCCCCAACAGAACCGGCCGTTCATCCCCACCTCAAAGTGGTATTTGCAGATGCCCAGGTCCACCAGATCAAAAGGGGCGTCCTCCGGCACCCAGGCGGAAATTTCCTCCCCACGAAAACGAAAAACCACCTTCTGGGTATTGCGGGCGGTGGGGGCTCGCTGCACCAATTCCATGGCCATGGTCTCCTGGGAGGTGAGGGGACGGTCGGCCTCGGTCATCTGGGCAATGGACTTGCTCCCCCGGTGGATGGATGCGCGCACCACCCGCTCCTTCAGGGTTTCCTCCTTCCGAACCAAACCCACCGGCGATACACAGACAATCTCTTCCCATTCCTCCACCGGAAGCGCCGACCGGTCAAAGGTTCCCCCTACCCAGCAGGTACCCAGCCCCAGGCCAGTGGCCGCAAGGAGAAGCCGCTCTCCATAATAACCGACCTTTTCCCGGAAGTAAGGCATCGACCGGTCCCCCTTCATCATCAAAAGGGATCGCACGCCGCTGAACAATCCGTAGCTTTTCCCCCGGTCAAAGGCGGCGCTGCCGTCCTCCAGAAAGGAAAACGTAAGGCCGGAATCCTCGTTGATCCGGCCAATCACATCCAGCAGAACCGCCAGATGCTCCAAAGAAATGGGCTCGTCCAGATAACTTCGACGGGAGATCCGTTCCCGGATGGCTTGGATTTCCTCCATGGGCGTTCACATCCTTTCCAATTGGCGCCAATAGAGACAAAGCTACAGGACCGCCTTCCACTGCTCCTCCCGAAAACCTACCAAAACAAAGCCGTCCCCCACCAGTACCGGCCGCTTCACCAGCATCCCGTCGGTGGCCAGCAGATCCAGCTTCTCCTCATCGGTCATGGAAGGCAGCTTCTCTTTCAGATTCATCGCCCGGTACAGCTGACCGCTGGTGTTAAACCACCGCTGCAGGGGAAGGCCGCTGGCAGCCGTCCACACCTTCAGCTCCTCGCGGGTGGGATTCTGTTCCTTGATGTTTCTCCCTTCATAAGAGGCCCCTGCCGCATCCAGGAAGGCTTTTGCCTTTTTACAGGTCGAACAAGGCGGATACCACAAAAACAGCACAATACTCGCTCCTTTCCATTTTCTATTCCCCAGTATAGTGAAAAAGCCTCCCGCGGTCAAGACGGGAGGCAACAGGAACCATTCATCGGCGATGCCCTTATTCCATTGCAAGCGATCTGGAGGCGCCGGATAATCGGCTGGTCCGCCGCCACACCCATAGGCTATCGGCCTTTGCTGTCCTAGGCAAAAAAGAGAGACATGACCAACCGTCATGTCTCTCTTTTTGGAGCTGCTAACCAGATTTGAACTGGTGACCTCATCCTTACCAAGGATGCGCTCTACCGACTGAGCTATAGCAGCATCTGGCAGGGGCAGAAGGACTCGAACCCTCGGCACGCGGTTTTGGAGACCGCTGCTCTACCAACTGAGCTATGCCCCTATAATCTCAAAACCTAATGTGCAGATGGTGGGCCTTCAGGGACTCGAACCCCGGACCGACCGGTTATGAGCCGGCTGCTCTAACCAACTGAGCTAAAGGCCCGTCTTAGCTCTGGCATAAGTCCCTGGGATCGTGTACCGCCAGCAACCTGACGGTACACGATCAAGGGTGGCTCCCCAAGTTGGACTCGAACCAACGACCCTGCGATTAACAGTCGCATGCTCTACCGACTGAGCTATTGGGGATTATTTGTGCCGGCACCGACCTATTTTCCCGGGCAGCTTCCCGCCAAGTATTTTCGGCACGAATGAGCTTAACTTCTGTGTTCGGGATGGGAACAGGTGGAACCTCATCGTCATAGGCACCGGCTATCCAGCCAACTACTGACTGGACTGGTGGTGACCCCTACGGGATTCGAACCCATGTTAACGGCGTGAGAGGCCGCTGTCTTAACCACTTGACCAAGGGGCCATATGGTGCACCAACAGGGACTCGAACCCGGGACCCGCTGATTAAGAGTCAGCTGCTCTACCAACTGAGCTATTGGTGCACATATTGAAAGGTACGGAATACGCACCCTCAAAACCAAACAACGAAACGCCTCTCTACCAAAGAGTACCAAGAACGTTAGGTCAAGCCCTCGACCGATTAGTACTTCCTAGCTTAACGCCTCACGACGCTTACACTTGAAGCCTATCAACCTCGTAGTCTACAAG
>CAJFKV010000104.1 GCA_904387055.1 Candidatus Heteroruminococcus faecigallinarum
GATGGGTGGCTGTTTCGCCGTTCCTCTCGGAAGCAGCTCGACTAGTTTACCACATCCGCCGGCCTTTGTCAAGACCTTTTTTCCTCCCAGCCGATTTTTCTTCGGCCGGGCAGCGGGGTTTTCTTGTCAGGGTGCCAGGCTGTTTGGAAACAGCTTTGTTATAATATCATCATTTTTTTGTAAAGTCAAGGCTTTTTTTCAAATTTTAGGCCTTTTCTTTTTCAAAAAGATGTGTTATAATATGATCGTTGTCCGAAAGGGCAGCCAAATGGTATACGCCTGTAGCTCAGTGGATAGAGCACCGGCCTCCGGAGCCGGGTGCGGAGGTTCGATTCCTCTCAGGCGTACCAGCCCGCCGCTTGCGGCGGGCTTTTTTTGTATCCTGCCGGGATTCCCCGCCGTCTTCCCTGGAAATCCCGGTTTCCTTTCTTTCTCTATAGGAGGAGCCGGGCACCTTGGTTGTACCCGGCTCCTTGTGTTTTTCTCTCTTTTGTGTCAGCCGGCGGCAAGCGGCGTCTTCGCACCTCAAAACGCGGCAAGGGTGGGAAGGAACCGATTGGCCAGCAGGGCCATCTGGGGACGGTCGGGAAGATTCTCCCCGTCGGCCACCCCGATCACCTGGCAGCCGGCGGCCCGCGCCGCCCGCACCGCATAAAGGGCGTCGTCCACCACCGTAATCTGCTGGGGGGACAGCTGCAGCTGGGCTGCTGCCTTTTGAAAAAAGGCGGGGTCATCCTTGGGAAGGTCCATCTCCCCACAGGTGAAGATCCGACTAAAATAGGAGAGCATCCCCGTCCGCCGGAGAGCCGCCTCGGCCAGATACCGGTCGGTGGCGGTGGCCAGGACCAGGGTCTTCCCTTGGCGGGAGAGCCGCTCCAGCAGCTCCTTGGCCCCCGGTTTGGCGGGGAGGGAATGGAAATACCGCTCCTCCACCATGGCATTCACCTTGTCCATCAGTTCCTGCTCGCTTTGAGGCAGGTGAAACTTCTCCCGGAAGAACTGGACGCTCTGGCGCATGCTCATGGTGATGACCTCCGCCCCCAGATGATCGGGGTCGGGAATTCCCATCTTCTCCAGAAAATCGTCCCCCACGTGGACCCACATTCCCATCGAGTCCAGCAAGGTGCCGTCCATATCAAAGAGGTAGGCCGCCGTCTCCATCACCGGTCACCTGCTCTCACATCGGGGTGGGCCTCCAGCCAGGCAGCCGCCTTCCGGGCCACGATCAGCTCCTCATTGGTAGCCACCACATAGATCCGCACCGGCGCCCCCTCCTGGGACAGGTCATCCCCCGGCTGGGGAGCCGCGTTCTTCTCCGGATCCAGCCGGACGCCCAAAAACTCCAGCCCGGTCAACGCCTTCTGCCGCACCTGGGCGCTGTTCTCCCCGATGCCGCCGGCGAAGGCGATGGCATCCAGGCCGCCCATGGCCGCCGCATAGGAACCAATGTATTTCTTGATCTGGTAAGCATAGGAATTCACCGCGTTCTGGGCGTCCTGGTTGCCCTGGGCAGCCGCCGCCTCAATATCCCGCAGATCGTTGCTGATCCCGCCGGACATGCCGTAAAATCCGCTCTTCTTGCTGTACAATTCCTTGATCTCCTGGGGGGACATCCCCTTTGCCTCCATCAGATAGAAGGTGATGAAGGGATCGATGTCGCCGATCCGGTTGTTGTGCATCACGCCGCACTGGAGCGAGAACCCCAGGCTGGTGTCAATGCTGCGGCCATCCTTCACCGCGCAGAGGGAACCGCTCCCCCCCAGGTGGCAGCTGACCAGGCGGAGATCGGACCGGCCCATGGCCGCCGCCACCCACTGGGACACATATTCGTGGGATGCCCCGTGGAAGCCGTACCGGCGGATTCCCTCCTCCCGGCAGAGCTCCGCCGGCAGGGAGTAGAGGTACGCCTCGGGGGGCATGGTGGCATGGAAGCCCGTTTCAAAGGAGCCGATGAGGGGCGTGTGGGGCATCAGCTGAGCAAAGAGGCGGATGGCCGCCAGATAAGGAGGATTATGGGCGGGGGCCACGCTGTTGTAGGCTTCCATGGCCTGGAGCACCGGCTCCTCCAGCAGCTGGACGCCGGTGACTCCCTTTGCATGGACCACCTTGAAGCCTACGCAGGCGATCTCCTCCTGGGGAGTCACCCCTTCCAGGCAGCGGAGCATCTCCTGGATGGCCTCCCGATGGGTGGGAAAGGAGGCGGTGAGACGGACGCGTCCCCCTTGAAGATCGTCGTGGGCAAAGGTGCTCTCCTCCGAGCCTACCCGTTCCGCTTTGCCCCAGGCCAGGGACCGTTCCCCGTCCCCCATATCCAGCAGCCGGTATTTGAGCGAGGTGCTCCCTACATTACAAATCAAAATTTTCATCGCATCATATCCTCCGCGTATTCTTTTTTGCGCCCGCAGAGGGGCGTCCTTCGGTTGTATTGTACCCTATTTTTCCCCCTGGGGGAAGGGGGCTTTGCTGGTTTTTGCCCGCTGCCGCGGGAGGGATGGTCTCTGCGAGACAGACCTTTGGGCCGCCTACGGCGGCCCCTGCCGTATGCGGGGCCGCGGCCCGCCTGCCGGTTTTCCACTTTCCATAAAGCTATCGCGGGTGGGTGGGGATCGATAGTTTTTCCGGAGGAATACCTTTGGGCCGCCTTCGGCGGCCCCTCCCGACGGGGGCGCTTCGCCCCCCGGACCCCCCGACCCTATCTTTCGACCGCGAAAGATAGGGGAGAAAGCTCGCCAAGGGGGCATCCC
>CAJFKV010000105.1 GCA_904387055.1 Candidatus Heteroruminococcus faecigallinarum
CCCCTTGGCTGGCTTTCTGGTGACTCTTTCTCCATAGAAAGAGTCACCCTGGGGGCGCGGGGCGCGGAGCGGCCCCGCATACGGCAGGCGGGCCGCAGGCCCGCACGGCAGAAGGGCGGCGAAGCCGCCCACCCTCGCCCTCGGCAGAGGGTTGCCGATTCCTGCCCACTCGTGTGAGCCTCTGCAAAGAGGTTAGAAGGGGCGGCCCCATTTGACAAAAGACGCGGCAGGGCGGTATCATAGAAGAAGTCTATGGTCCCGATACAAGGAGGTTATTTCTATGCTGATGATCCGGAATCCGTCCACCAACCCTGCCTTTAACCTGGCAGCGGATGAATATATGCTCACCCAGATGAAGGAGGAGATCGTCTCCCTGTGGCGCAACGACAACGCGGTCATCATCGGCCGCAACCAGAATGCCATCCAGGAGATGGACCTGGATTATATCCGGGAGAACCAGATCACCGTGATCCGGCGGCTTACCGGGGGCGGCGCCGTTTTTCACGACCTGGGGAATGTAAACTTCACCTTCATCCAGAACCACAGCGCCGGCAGCTTTAACGACTACGCCCGGTTTACCGCCCCCATCTGCGGCTACCTGCGCACCCTGGGGCTGGACGCCCAGCTGAGCGGTCGCAACGACCTGCTGGTGGACGGGATGAAGATCTCCGGCAACGCCCAGACCATCCGGGGCGGGCGGATCCTGCACCACGGCACCCTCCTCTTCTCCCTCAATATGTCCAAGCTGGCAGGCGCCCTCCGCCCCCGGCCCATCAAGATCGAGAGCAAGGGCATCCAGTCGGTCCGCAGCCGGGTGACCAACATTTCCTCCCATCTGTCCCAGCCCATGACGGTGGAGGAATTCCTGGCCGGCCTGGAAGATTACTTGATTCGCACCATCCCCGACCTGACCGCCCGGGAGCTGACCCAGGAGGAGAAGGCGGCAGTGACCAAGCTGATGGAGGAGAAGTACGGCACCTGGGAGTGGAACTTCGGCCGCAGCCCCCAATACGCCTTCCAGCGCAGCGCCCGGTACCCCTTCGGCATTGTGGACCTCTTCCTCACCGTAAAGGACGGCACCTTGACACAGCTGGAGATCTACGGGGACTTCTTCGGCATGGAGGACAAGTCCCTCCTGGAGGAGCGGCTGCTGGGGGTGCGCCACCAGCGGGAGGCGGTTCTCCGGCGGCTGGAGGACTTCCCGGTGGGCCGGGTGATCCACGGAATGACCAACGAAGAATTTGTCGACTTGCTTTGCTAGTTTTTCCTTCCAAAAGCAAAAACCGGTACTTTCCATCATTCGATTGTAAACAAATTGCAAAGTTTTAGATATTTTGTGGAAATCCTGCATCAACTCTGGTATACTAAAAGAAAAGTGACAACTGGAGGTGTAATTATGAGTTGGCAGGAAGAGCTGCGGGAGAACATCACGCGGGCCGATCAGCTGACCCCTCTGCTGGGCCTGACCCAGGAGGAAGAGGCGCAGATGGCCAGGATACTGGACCGGTATCCCATGTCCATTACCCGGTACTACCTTTCCCTGATTCAGAAAGACGATCCCAACGACCCCATTCGGCGGATGTGCATCCCCTCTCTGTCCGAGACCGACCTGAGCGGCACCTTTGACACCAGCGGCGAGAAGGACAACACCGTGGTGGAGGGAATGCAGCACAAATACCGGGAAACGGTGATGATCCTTTCCACCAACCGGTGTGCCATGTACTGCCGCCACTGCTTCCGCAAGCGGCTGGTGGGGCTGTCCGACGGGGAGATTGCCAAGCAGTTTGACCAGATCATGGACTACATCAAGGCCCATCCCGCCATCAACAACGTTCTCATCTCCGGCGGCGACGCTCTTCTCAACAGCAACCGGATCATCGGCCGGTATCTGGAGGAGCTGTCCGCTCTGGATCAGATCGACTTCATCCGGTTCGGCTCCCGGCTGCCGGTGGTGTTCCCCCAGCGGATCAGCGAGGACCCGGAGCTGCTGGATCTGCTGGAACGGTACAACCAGAAAAAGCAGATCATGGTCATCACCCAGTTTAACCACCCCAACGAGCTGACCGAGGAAGCCCGCCGGGCCGTCCGCCTTCTGCAGGAGCGGGCCATCCCGGTGCGGAATCAGTCGGTGCTGCTGCGGGGGGTGAACGACGACCCCAAGGTGATGGGCGCCCTCCTGCAAAAGCTGACCCGGTGGGGCATTATCCCCTACTACATTTTCCAGTGCCGCCCGGTTACCGGGGTCAAGAACCAGTTCCAGGTTCCCTTTGCCGACGGCATCCGGATTGTGGAGGAGGCCAAAGCCATGCAGAACGGCCAGGGGAAAAGCATCAAATACGCCTTTTCCCATCCCACCGGCAAAATCGAGGTGCTGGGCTTTGGGGAGGACGGCAGGATGCTCTTCAAATACCACGAGGCCAAGGACCCCGCCCGGTGTGGCCGAATCTTCTCCCTGGAGCTGGCTCCCGGACAATGCTGGCTCGACTAAATTTCACAAGCGATCCCAAGGGGGCGGCCACAGGCCGCCCCTTTCCTATCCTCTTCCCTCTTCGCAGAGGCTAACGCGGGCGGGTGGGAGTCGGTGGCCCTCTGACGAGGGCGAGGGTGGGCGGCTTCGCCGCCCTTCTCCCGAGCGGGCCTGCGGCCCGCCTGCCGTTTATGTGGAGGCGCTCCGCCCTCCACACCTCCAGGGTGACTCTTTCTA
>CAJFKV010000106.1 GCA_904387055.1 Candidatus Heteroruminococcus faecigallinarum
GTGCGCCTTCTTCTACTCCCGGTACATCACCCGGCCCATCGTGCGTATGAGTTCCATCGCAGGAAAGATGGCGGAGCTGGACTTCCACTGGGAATGCGGCGAAAAGCGCAGGGACGAGATCGGCAGGCTGGGCCGTAGCCTGGACCAGCTGGCCCGGCGGCTGGACACCGCCCTCACCGACCTGGAGCGGGCCAACCGGGCCCTCCGGGGGGAGGTGGAGCGGGAGCGGGAGTTGGACCGGGCGCGGATGGCCTTCTTCCACGCCGCCTCCCACGAGCTGAAGACCCCCGTGACCATTCTGAAGGGGCAGCTCTCCGGGATGCTGGAGGGAGTTGGCGTCTACCGGGACCGGGATAAGTACCTGCTGCGCTCCCTCCGGGTGACGGGGCGGATGGAAAATCTGGTACAGGAGATGCTGGCCATCTCCCGTATGGAAAGCGGCTCTGTGACGGTGAAGCGGGAGCCTGTGGAGCTGTCTGCCCTGATCGAGCGTCAGCTTGCCCTGGACGCGCCTCTTCTGGAGCAGCGGAACCAGAAACTGGTGCAGGATCTGACGCCGGGGCTCGCCGTCACCGGGGACGATTCCCTGCTGGGGAAGGCGGTGGGGAACCTGCTGTCCAACGCGGCCCTCTACTCCCCGGAGGGGGCGGAGGTGCGGGTGTGGTGCGGCCTGCTGGACGGCCGCCCGGCCCTGACGGTGGAGAACACCGGGGCCCACATCAGCGAGGAGGCCCTGCCCCATCTGTTCGAGACCTTCTACCGGGAGGAGGGCTCCCGCAGCCGGGCTACCGGCGGCAGCGGCCTGGGGCTGTATCTGGTGAAAATGATTTTAGCCCGACATGGGGCAGAATGTACCATCGAAAATACAGAGGACGGGGTGCGGGCTACGGTGCAGTTTGAGACCGTTCCCCGGCGGTAGACTTTGTGCCTCCCGCATGATAAAATACAAGCAAAATCGGAGGAGGTGAGCGGGTGAAGTGCGGACTTGATGGGGCTCCATGCAAGGCTTGATCTGGATGGCTTGTATGGAGCATACGGGAATACCTCATCCCAATGGCCTTGCATGGTGAGACGGAAAAACCAATCATGCAAAGGAGTATTGAGATGCATTACAAAAAGGTTGATTTCAGCACCTGGCCGAGAGGCGATCTGTTTCGGTTCTACATGGACCACATGCGGGTGGTCATGAGTCTGACGGTGGACATGGATGTGACGCCGCTGGTCCGGTTCGTCAGGCAGCGCGGCATGAAGTTCTATCCGGCCATGATCTGGGCGGTGTCCCGGGTGATCAACGCCCATGAGGAGTTCAAACTGGACTGGGACCAGGATGGAACCCTGATCCGCTGGGACTTCGTTTCCCCCAGTTATGCCCACTTCCACCCGGAGGACGGGAACTTCACCAAGCTGGTCACGCCTTACATGGAGGACTTGCCGGCATTCCACGCCCGTTTCCTGGAGGACCGGGAAAAGTACCAGGAACTCCGGGGCGTGGTGGAGGAGCAGCCAACGAATCACTTTGATGTGTCCTGCCTGCCATGGGTGCGCTACCGCCACTTCGATGTCCATGTGTTCGACCAGGGGGACTTTTTGGCCCCGGTGGTCACCTGGGGCAGGTACGAGGCGGAGGGCAGCAGGCTGGTCATGCCGCTGACCATGAACATCCACCACGCGGCGGCGGACGGGTTTCATCTGTCCCGGTTCTTTACCGAGGTGCAGGAACTGATGGACCGCATGGCCGCAGACAGCCCCACAGGCTGAGGACGGAGGTGAACAGGTTTGAAACGCGCAATTTTATATATCCACGGCAAGGGCGGCAGTGCCGGGGAGGCGAACCGCTTCCGGGCCGTCTGCCCCGGTTTCGACGTGCTGGGGGTGGACTACCTGGGAGAGTTTCCCTGGGAGGCGGCGCCCCAGATCGCGGCCGCCTACGACGAGGCCCGCCGGCAGTATGACCATATCGTCCTCCTGGCCAACAGCATCGGGGCCTATTTCGCCATGCTGGCCCTTCAGAGTCGGGCGCTGGATAAGGCGCTGTTTGTGTCGCCGGTGCTGGACATGGAGCGGCTGATTTTGGACATGATGGGTTGGGCCGGCGTGTCGGAGCAGGCGCTGCGGGAACAGGGGGAGATCCCCACAGACTTTGGGGAGACCCTGTCCTGGGCGTACCTGCGCTATGTGCAAGAGCACCCCATCACATGGCAGGCACCTACGGAGATCCTCTATGCTGGGGGTGACCATCTGGTGTCCCGTCAGACCGTGGAGCGGTTCGCGGCAGAACACGGAGCTGGGCTTACCGTCCTGGAGAATGGCGAGCATTGGTTCCATACGGAGGAACAGCTGGCGTTTCTGGATGGCTGGGTGAAAAGAGTGCTTATGCTTTGATTTGA
>CAJFKV010000107.1 GCA_904387055.1 Candidatus Heteroruminococcus faecigallinarum
GCGGTGTAGGTGCTGGGGGTGGCCCAGGCAATGAAGCCGAAGGTAATTGCCCCGGCAAAGAGCAGGATGCCGGCGGTGATCAGGAAGATACGGGCGGTCAGGCTCTCAGCGATCCTCTTTCGCGGCACGATAGCCCACCCCCCTCACCGTCTCGATGTAGTCCCGCCCCAGCTTGTGGCGGAGGTTCTTGATGTGGCTGTCCACCACCCGCTCATCCCCGTAGAAGTCGTAGCCCCAGAGCTTGGAGAGGAGCATCTCCCGGGTAAACACCCGGCCCGGCACGGCCAGGAAGGTGTGGAGCAGCTCGAACTCCCGGGCGGTCAGGTCCAGGGGCTGGCCCTCCAGTACCGCCTCCCGCGTGTCCAAATCTAAAGTCAGATCCCGGTACCGCAGGCGACTGTCCTCCCCGGCGCTCCTCCGGCGGCGGAGGATGACCCGGATCTTCTCCAGCAGCACCGGCATAGAGAAGGGCTTTGTGATATAGTCGTCGATGTCCAGCCGAAAACCCCGGAGCTGCGATTCCTCCCCGTCCAGGGCGGTGAGCATCAAAATGGGCACCTGGGACTGGCGGCGGATGCACGCACAGACCCCGAAGCCGTCGAGCTTGGGGAGCATCAGGTCCAGCAGCACCAGGTCGAAGGGCTGCGCGCCGAACCGCTCTAGGGCCGCCACCCCATCCCCGGCCACAGTGGTCTGATAACCGGCATCCTCCAGGTAGGCCCGCAGCAGCTCCTGGATGTCCGGCTCGTCCTCGATAATCAAAATGGATTTCATACAGCATCACCGATGGGGAGTATAGCATGGAAATATGAATTTATCGTGGAGATTTTGCAAAAGATTCAACTCAAAGAAAGCCGCGCTAGCAAATGTAGGGAAACATTCAGAGGGCACCCAACCTGATTGATCGATGTCTCCGAATATATTTCGAATAGGATGGAGCGGTATGGGTACACCATCGTCCAGGTCTCCGATTTCAGCAAATGTCAGTAGGTTTTCCGCATTCCCTATGAGCGTCTGAGATCCTCATTGGGAATCAGCGCGGCAGATCTGCAAACTGACACATTGGGAACCGAAATTGAGTGAACCGCATAAATCGGAGCAAACGTTTTATCATGAGGAATTCCAACCGCAGAGGGGTTCTTTGCGTTGTTTCCCAGCCAAATTTCCCCGCAAGGGTGAGCGCCCCGGTGGGAATGGCATCCGCCATTCCCACCGGGGCCAACTCTCTTTGTATGTCGTTCTCCGGGGCGGTTCTCCCTGCGCTTCGGACAGACGGCAAATGCCGGTTCCGTTGCCCTCCCATGCAAGCCTAAATCTGAAACCGCCGGATGCAGGTCAGAAGCGTGACGCATAGTTCCTGATACACATCCTCGTCAAAGAGCCCGTTCACCACAGACTCTTTCATCAGAAGGGGCTGGTAGAGTGACAAAAGTTTCTCCTGCGCTCGCTGATCCCCGGCCTGCGCCCGGAGCAGCAGTTCCTTAAAGTTCAAGCCCATTACCTCGCAGCATCTCTCTGATTTTATAGATTACTCGGTAATAAGCGGCGGTCACACCCTTGTAAGTCAGGCCAAGTTCAGCGGCCAACTCGGTGAACGTCCGCTCGTCCAGAACATGGGCGTAGAAGATGCAGCGATCCCGTTTCTCGATCTGGCGGAGGATCTGCTCCACCCCGATGGTATCAAACTGGGTGGGAGAATTGAAGTAGACGTTCACTGTGACCAGGCCGGGGCTGTCCTGCCAGGAGTCATCAAAGCACTCGTGGTCATAGACCTTGCTCCTCGCACGGAAGAGGTCGATCTTTCTCCGCTGGATGGCCGTCTTCAGATACCGGGTGAATTGATTTTGCAGGATGTTGGACTCACCCTGCCCGTTGTTCCGAAAGTTCAAGTGATTTCCCTCCCATGCACCAAAGTTTTGTAAAACTTTGATAGCACGGGAGGGCCACGGCATCCGGCGGCGCCCCAATTTAGGAGGCGAAAATTGTCCGGCCCGCACCGGCAATTCTTACAGCAACCGCATGACGCACCTCACAATTTACTCGATTTGGATGGACACGCTCCCAGTTACTCTTTCACCCCAGACGCCGAGATAGATGCTTCCGCCGCCCACCTCGATGGTGCCGGAGTAGTCCCCGCTCTCGGACAGCAGGATCACCGGTTCCTCCGCACCGGAACGCAGGAAGACGGCGGCCTCCCCCTCTTCGACGGTAAGGGAGCAGGTGACCTCCACTGTATCCCCGGCCTCCCGGTCCAGCGTGGTGCCGCCAAAGAGCAGTTCCGTACCGGAGAAGTCCTCGTAGTCAGCCGCATAGGTGCCGGTGTAGTCGTCC
>CAJFKV010000108.1 GCA_904387055.1 Candidatus Heteroruminococcus faecigallinarum
ACCGTGTCCCCGGCCTCGGCGTCCTCAATCCGGTTCACCACCCGGTCCCAGAAGGGCCGCTCCTCCTGGTAGGGGGTCTTCTGGCTGGAGGACGAGGAGGAGGACGAGGAGCTGCTGGTGGAGGGGTGGGTGACGGTGGTGACGTCAGCCGTTCCGCCGTTATCTTTAATCTCCTTGGCCGCAGCATCGGCTTCCTGCTGGGTCCGGTAGTAGATGGCCACATCCCCGTTGGTGACCTTGTAAACCGTCTGCTGGTCCATGATGCGGAGGGCGTCGTCGTCGCTGAACTCGCCCACGGTGTAGGGGGTGTCGCCCTCGTTGGTGACCAGCAGGGCGCAGCCTGCGGCCACATAGTCTTTTACGTCGCCGGAGAAGCTGCCGCCATAAATCTGGACCGTGCCGGTACCTGTGTTTTCAACAACGGTACCACCGCCGGAGAAGACGCCGCCGTGAATCTCGACCGTGCCGGTACCTGTGTTTTCAACAACGGTGCCGTCGCCGGAGAAGTCGCCGCCATTGATTTGGAGCGTCCCCGTGTTTTCAATCACGTCAACGTCTGGATCTTCAGGCCCGCGATAGGTGATGCTGCCGTTAATGGTCATGGTGCCGCTGTTTTGAATGACGCCGACGGTCGACCCGGAGCTGTTGTTGATGGTTCCATCCCCTGCCAGGGTGAGGGTGCCCTCATTGTGGACGGGGTACTGGTTAAAATCCTCGCCAACCGTAATGGTGTGTCCATTCATGTAAAAGGTGATGGTTATATCCCTATCTCCCGGTACATGTATCACATTGTCCTGCTCTGTAAGAATATAATCGTACCGCAAGTAGATGTCGTCGCGGTCACCCTTGGCTATATCGTCGATAGCATCCTCAAAAGTATCATAGTAATTAGCTGAGCCATTGGCGAACAAGTTCTCATATTCCGTAGCCGCCGGCCCGTTGTCCAGGGTGTTGATGGAGCCGGCCAGCCCCGCCAGCTCCTTCAGGCCGGCCAGCTTCGCGGCCAGGCCGGCGGGAACCAGGGCCTGTCCCTCGACACCGATGGTGTCGAAGCCACTGATCAGTGACTGGACATCGGCAAGGAGCTGGGCCATGTCGCCGGTCCAGACACCATGTAGAACATCCTCGGCGGCGGGAAGGGCGCTGATCCGGTCGATCAGGGCTTGCACCTCCTGGGGGATCACCGTCTCGCCGGGGGTCTCGGTGTCACTGGGGGGTTCTTCCTGGCCGGGGGTTTCGACCTCGCCGGGAGTCTCTGCGCCGCCGGAGGCATCGGTGCCGTTGGAAGGATCGTTTTCGTCGGGTGTCCCGTTCTCGCCGGAAGTGCCGGCCGCCGTCTCGCCGGTTCCAACGGTGACGGAGCTGCCGTCCCCCTCTGTGGTGCCGTCCGCAAAAGCCAGCATCCCGGAGGAAAGAACGAGGGACACCGCCAGCAGCAATGCCAGCAGCCTGGGTGTTGTGGATTTCATGCTTGTGATGCCTCCTCTACTGTATTGGGAACGTTTCCACTATACCACAGTTCCGGGGAAAAAGGAAGGCCGCGGCGAGGGGGGCCGGACAAAAAAAATGCCCCTCCTCTTTGGAAGGGGCGGCAGAAAAACGGGTATTGGGCGCGGGCAACTCCCACGAGCGGCCGGGCAATGAGGGTGCAGAGCACCGCCGCCACGGCCCTGGCCCATGTGGAAACCGCCTGCAAAAAAGGCCTGGAAGGCAAGCTCCCAGGCCTTTTGGCTGCTCATGGTTCCCATGTTGCATCTGAGGATGAGCCGCCGGCGTCTCTCTTCTGTTGCGGGGGAAAGGGGTTACCGCTGCCGGTACCACACGAAGCCCAGCGCGCCCGCCACCGCCAGGGCGGCAGCAGCCACCAGGACGGGGACCACCGGGAAGGAGGCCTCCTGCGCCGGAAGGGCGGAAGCACCCTCGGCCGGGTCGGCCTGGGCCGAGATCACCGTATCGGCCGGGTTCTGGGCAGGCTCGTCCACAAGGGGAGCCTCGGCAGGGGCGGCGGGCATCTCCGCCGCGGGGGCAGCCGCCTGGGGAACCACATCG